>JBDTQV010000007.1:0-19411 GCA_039932015.1 Gemmatimonadota bacterium
AGCTCGGCGCCGATCTCCACCAGGCGACCGAGCACCGCCTGCCGCTTTTCCAGCTTGGGCCCAAAGCGGATCATGCAGTGAAACAGGGTCCGCGCCAGCTTCTTCGACGCGCGATTGACGAAGCGGAGGTGCTTCGCGAGCGGGCCAAATTCGGAATACGTGGGCACGGCGCCAAGACTGAGCCAGAGTTTGGGGTACCAGAACGCGTAGTACGCCCCCGACTTCACGAGCGCATGCGCCTTCTGCTTCGTCGGGACCTTCGGGTCGATCAGCGCGCCGGCAATCTCGAGATGGGTGTCGACCGCTTCGCGCGCGATGAACAGCCGCATGATTTCGCTCGAGCCCTCGAAGATCAGGTTGATCCGCATGTCGCGCAGGATTCGCTCGACCGGATCGGGAACGTCGCCGCGGCTGCGCAGGCTCTCCACGGTTTCGTAGCCGCGCCCGCCCTTGATCTGCAGCGTGTCGTCGGCGATGCGCCATCCCGCCTCGGAGTTCCACATCTTCGCCATCGCCGCTTCGAGCCGGATATCATATCCGCCGCGGTCGGCCATGCCTGACGCGAGGTCCGACACGGCTTCCATCGCGAACACGTCTGCTGCCATCCGGCCGAGTTTCTGGGCAATCGCGTCGTGCTTGCCGATTGCCGCGCCCCACTGCACGCGCGTTGACGCCCACTTTCGCGAAATCTCGAGGCACCGCTTGCCGGCGGCGGCGCAGGACGCGGGCAGCGTGAGTCTGCCGGTGTTGAGCGTGATGAGCGCGAGCTTGAGTCCCTTGCCTTCACCCCAGAGCACGTTCTCGACAGGGACTTTCACGTTCGTGAATCGGATGATGCCGTTTTCGAGAGCGCGGAGACCCATGAAATGAAGCCGCTGCACTACCTCGACCCCGGGCCATTCGGTCTCGACGATAAAGGCGGTGATCTTTTTTCCGCCCGTCCGCGCCATGACCACGATCATCTCGGCAATCGTGCCGTTGGTACACCACAACTTTTCACCGTTCAGGATGTAATGCGTGCCGTCGTCCGACAGCACCGCATTCGTCGTCATGGCCGCCGGATCAGATCCGACGTTCTGCTCGGTGAGCGCGAAGGCCGACACGGCACCTTTGGCGAGCCGCGGGAAATATTTCGCCTTCTGCTCCGGTGTGCCGAACAGCTTGAGCGGCTGGGGCAATCCGATCGACTGGCTGGCGGACAAGAGGGCCGTGATGTTGCCGTCCTGGCTCGTCACCAGCGCGATGGCATGCGTGTAGCTCGTCTGGCTGAGGCCGAGCCCGCCATATTCGGTGGGGATCTTGATGCCGAACGCGCCGATGTCGCCCAACCCCTTCACGACCTCGGGCGGAATCTTGCCTTCGCGGTCGATCCGGTCGCTGTCGACCTTCTCGCGCATGAACCGCTCGAGGCGCTCCATGAACGGCCGCGCCCGCTCGACTTCAGCGGGGTCGAGCACGGGGAACGGGTGGACGAGGTCGAGGCGGAATCTGCCCTCGAAGAGCTCGCGTACAAAACTCGGCGCTTCCCAGCTCGTTTCGCGCGCTGCTTCCGCGACCTCGCGCGCTTCCTGCTCCGTGGCGAGCGGATGAACCGCATGGGGGGGAACGGCTACGTCGGTCATGTCGGCGGCCCCGATTGAATGTCAGCCGTGCGCTGCGCTGAGCGCGCGCAGGCCGTGTGTCACGAGCGAAATTACGTGCCGCTTGCGCTCGGCGAGTGCGTCGGGCGATGACAGATTCACGCCGACCGCCCGCGCGACCGTGTGCTCGTGCACGACCGAAAACCAGCAGAGCGAAATGATACTGAGCAGCAGTTGCGCCGCCTCACCCGAGGGCGATGCGTCGAGTCCCAGCTCGGCCGCTATTGCGCCGAGCGCCTCCTGGCCGACGGAGAACGGCTCGGGCGATTCCGATGCCTGGGCGCCGCCGTTCAGCGCGTCGCGCTCGATCAGGCGGACGAAATTGGGACGCGCGGAGAGGAAATCGAAGTAGTCCGACACAGCGCCGGCGAGAATCTCGTCCGCGTCATGCTCGCGTGACAGCGTGCGCGCGCGGCCGGTCCGTACCGCATTCCGCGCATCTTCGAAGCAACGCTGAAGTACCGCCTGGTACAGGTCGCCCTTCGAGCCGAAGAAATATCCGGGCGTGGCGCGTGAGACGCCGGCGCTGAGCCCCACCTCGGCCAGGCTCGTCGCGTAGTAGCCTTGGTCGGCGAACAGTCGCTCCGCCGCATCGAGAATGGCGGCGCGGCTGCGCTCCGGATGGCGTTCGCGGTCTCCCTGTGTGCTTGCACCCATGTTACACTCCACGGTCGGTCGCTTGCTTGCTGGCTAGCAAGTATGCGCCGCGTTTTGGAGTCGGTCAAGTCCGGGCTTGACCGCATGCCCGGCCTGAGTAAGAGTTTCGGCGGGCGTGGCACGTCGTCGCGCTGCGCGCCGAGGAGAGGTTCGTGACGCTATTGGTCTGCTCGACTTGTCAAACGCCATTCGCGGCCGATGCCGCCGAATGCCCTCACTGCGGGCCGTCGCTGGCGGCGCCCATGCCCGATAACGCGAATGAGCCGCCCGCTCCAGCGCTGACTGGCGACCCGGACGTCGTGCGGCGACTTGGTGCGGCGCTCGGAACCAAGTACGAAGTCACGCGCCTGCTTGGTCGCGGCGGGTTCGCCGAAGTGTATGAGGTGTACGACAGCGACCTGCAGCGGCGGCTGGCGGTGAAGGTGCTGCGACCGGATATCGGGTGGACCGGCGGTATGCTCGCGCGCTTCAAGCAGGAGGCGCGCGCAGTCGCCCGCCTGAATCACCCGCACACCGTGCCCATCCACTTCGTGGGCGAGGGCGAAGGCCTCGTGTTCTATGCGATGCCGTTCGTCGAGGCGCGCGCGCTCTCGGAGGTGCTCCGGAGCGACGGACCGCTCACGCCCGAGGCTGCCGTCGCCCTGGCCGTACCGGTGCTTGACGCGCTCGAGTACGCCCATCAGCACGGACTGGTGCACCGCGACATCAAGCCGGCCAATATCGTGGTCGAGACGGCAACCGGCCGGCCGCTGCTCGTCGATTTCGGCATCGCGAAGAGTCTTGACGACCAGAGCCCGCATCACACGCAGACCGGCTTCGTGGTAGGAACGCCGCTCTACATGAGCCCGGAGCAGGCGCTCGGCCAGAGCAACGTCGACGCGCGAGCGGATGTGTACGCCATCGGCGCCGTGCTCTACCAGATGCTGACCGGATCGCCACCGTTCGAGGGCAGTACGTCTCAGGAGATCGTCGGCAAACATCTTACCGAGCCGGTACCGGTTCCGACGCGTTCGGACGTGCGGATTCCGGCGTGGCTCTCGGACGTCATCATCCGCTGCATGGCGAAGCAGCCGGCGAAGAGATTCCAGTCGGCGGCGGCGGTGCGTGACGCCCTCCTGGCGGGTGAAGCTGGCCGGGAGCCGGGCGCATCGTCGAGTGTCACCGCGGCACGCATGGTCCGGCATCTCGATGCGGAAGATCCCACGCTGCCGATGGTGCGCGCTTCGCCGCCGGCGGGCACGCGCGTGCGCGCGCGCCGCTGGGCAGCGCTGGCGCTCGTGGCGGCTCTCGTGCTGGCGGTGAACGGTGGCTCGTGGGTGGCGCGTCCGGGTGCAAGCCTCGTGATTGAGAACCGATTGCTCGAACCGGTTTCGTTTACGATCGGCCGGCGCGAAAGCATCGTGCGGAGCCAGGACAGCATTCGTATCCCGCTGCCGCGCGGAAGTGCGTTGCACGCGGAATGGCGGCTGATTCGTACGCGTTCAGGTTCCGGCAACGAGCTGGGCGTGCCGCTCGGCGGGTCGGTACAGGACGAGCAGCCACACGGCGCGCTGCGGCATCGACTCGATCTTGCGGAGCTCGGGCGTCCGTTCGTGGCGCCCGTGGTGACGAACATGACCGACGCGCCCCTTCGGGTGACGCTGCGCGACCAGCGCGACGTCCCGCTCGATTGCGATTGTACGGTTCCAGCCGGCGTCACGGTGGCGATCGGATACTACGATCCGTCGCGCCTATCGGCACTCGAATTCACGACGCCCTCGGGCGCCCGCGCTCGCGTCGCGGTAGCCGCGGCGCGCGCCGACACGATTGGGGGGGCGCTGCCGGTCGTGCTCGCGACAAGCGATTTCACGGTACCCGCGGCGAACCCGGCGCGGGCGGCGGCGCCGTCGCATGGCACAGCCGCGACACCGCGAAGCGCGCCGGATTCATCCATGCGGACCCAGGTCATTCCGATGCCGATCCCCACCGACAGTCAGGTCCCGCCGCCCCCCTTGCCCCAGCGCAAGGTGCCACCTGCGGTGCGGACGGATCCGCTTCGCGGCACCGTGACGAACCAGTGACGGCCGTGACGTGCACCTCGTGCGGCGCGGCGCTGCCGTTCGATGCGGCATTCTGTCCGCGTTGCGGCGCGCCGAGTCCAGCGATACGCGCGGCGCCGGCTGAGCGCGACGTCACCGAGCAGCAGATCCGCGAGCGGCTGGCCCGCGCGCTCGGTGGCAAGTTCGAAGTGCGCCGCCTGGTGTGCCGGGGCGAGCGGGCCGACGTGTTCGAAGTCTGGGACAAAAGTCTCGGGCGACGGCTCGCGGTCAAGGTGCTGCGTCCGGACGTGTCGTGGACAGCGGAAATGATTGCCGCGTTCAAACAGGGCACCGCCGTGATCTCCCGGCTCAATCACCCGAACATTCTTCCGGTGCATTTCGTCGATGAAGGGCAGGGACTGGTGTACTATGTCCGGCCGTTCGTCGAGGGCGAGTCGCTCGACACGCTGGTGCGTCGCCGTGGTCCGCTGCCCATCGGCGAAGCGCTGGGCATCGTGAATCCGCTGCTGCAGGCGCTCGAGCACGCACACCGCGAAGGCGTTGTGCACGGCGGACTCAAGCCGGCGAATGTGATGCTCGATGCATCCGGCCGTCCGCTCCTCGCCGACTTCGGCATCGCGCGTTTGGCGGATTGTGCGCCGGCGCGTGAGTCACCCGCGGCGGCGACGGAATACGAGAGCCCGGAGCAGCGGCACGCGAGCAGCGAGGGCGATGCGCGATCCGATGTGTACGGTGCCGCCGCGCTGCTCGTGCAGCTGACCACGGCGGGGCTCGCGGTACGGGGCAATCCCTATGAGCCCCCGCCGCCAGGCGGATTGGCGCCGGGCGCGGCACCGATCGTGGATCGGCTGCCGAAGTGGCTGGTGACGGTGCTCATGCGCGCGCTCGCGCGCGATCCCGCGGACCGATACGACAGCGCATCCGCGCTCCAGGCAGCGCTCGCGTCCGGCGCGGCGTCGTCCGGTACGGAGCTGGTGCCGGTCGAACCGCTGCTCCGGCGGCTCCGCGGAGCAGAGCCGGTAGTTCTCATGCCGGGTGCGCCATCGCCGCCGCCGGTCTCGCCGCCACCGGCCTCGCCGCCGCGGGCGGAACTGCGGCCGGAACCGGCCCGGGAGGTCCCACCTGCACGCGCCGCCGAGCCCTCGTCCCGCCGCCCGCTGTCCGCGCCAAGGCGCGCGCGCGCGCCGATAATTCCGCTACTGGTGCTGGTCCTCCTGCTGGCCGGCGCCGTCCTGGCGTGGTCACTACTCACGCGCCCTTCGCTCACGGTCGTCAACCGCCTTGCGCTACCGGTGCAGGTGCATGTGCAGGACGTGGCGGACTGGACGCTCGAACCGGGCGCCAGTGAGCGCCAGACGGTCGCGCGTGGCCGGCCGGTGTCGATCCACTGGGCAGTTGTGCAGCCGATGGCCGGGACGGCTGCAGCGGGCGATCGGCTCAGCGGCGCGGCGACCATCGCGGAGCCGGGCCGTGCCTCGACCTACAACGTTTCGATAGGACGAGGGAACGCGGCGTACTTCGCGCCGATGGTCACGAACGAAACCGGGACGCCGTTGCGCATCGTGGTGAATGCGGGACTCGATGCCGCGCGCGACTGCAGCTGCACCGTGCCGCCGGGGGCGCGGCGGATGCTGATCGGGTACTACCGTCTGTTCTCGAATTCCACGGTCGAGGCGCAAGACGCGACCGGGCGCAGCGCGACGTTTCGAAACGTCGGCGGCCAGGTGAGTGCCACGAGTGGAATTGTCGGGCTTCGTTTCGCCGCGGGCGATCTGCGGCTGGGCGCGGCGCCATCCACGCGCGGTGGGCGCTAGCGCCGCTTCTTTCGGCGCATGCCGGCGATCGTGCCGGGCGTCATCGCGTCGAAGCCGTATTTTTCCCGCACGCGGTCGACCGCTTCCGTAAGCTGGCGCAGGCGGGACCGCTCGCTCGATTCGAACAGGTCGGTGGACCCGGCCGTGGTGAGATTGGTCGCGGCGATGCCGATGAGGCGGACGCCGCGGTTGCGCGCGCGCGCGTCCTCGAACGCCCCGCGGAACAGCGCGCGCCCCGTGTCCAGCAGCTCGGCGTCGAGATCAGTCGGCAGCTCCAGCGTGCGGCGTCGCGTGACCGTGTGAAAATCGTCGTGCCGCAGTTTGAGCGTCACCGTGCGCGCCACGAGCCCCTCGTCCCGAAGCTGCGCGGCCACGCGAGCGGCGAGAAGCGTCAACACCTGCTCCAGCCGTGCCGGATCTCGTTCGTCGCGGCTGAGCGTCGTCTCCCGGCTCACTGAGCGCTGGCCGCGGTCGGGGTTCAGCGTCGTGCCGCCATATCCATGCGCCCGCAGCTTGAGCGCCTTGGCGTCGTCGCCGATCAGCCGGGCCAGCGCGTCCACCTCCATCCGCTGAATCTGCACCACATCGACGAGGCCGAGCTCGGCCCATCGCGCTGCCGTCCGGGGCCCGACGCCCGGCAGTGCCGCGACGCCGAGGCCGGCGAGAAATCCTGCTTCCCAGCCGGCCCGTACCTCCATGAGCCCGCGCGGCTTGGCGTAATCGGAGGCGAGTTTGGCAATCATGCGATTGGGACCGATGCCGATGCTGCAATCGAGCCCCGCCGCATCGCGAACGGCGTCACGGATCCGCTCGGCCACCGCGAGGAGTGTGAGTGGGTAGAGTCTCTCGGTGCCGCCGAAATCGAGATACGCCTCGTCGAGCGATGCCATGACCACCACCGGCGAGAACTCGCGCAGCACTCCCGCCACCGTGTTCGACGCCTCGCGATAATGAGGGAATTCGCCTTGAAAAAAGGTGGCGCCGGGGCAGCGCCGCACCGCCTCCGCGATCGGCATGCCCGCGCGAACGCCGAACCTGCGTGCGCCATACGACGCCGACTGGACCACCCCGCGCTGGTCCCGCCGTCCGCCCACGACGAGCAGCTCGACGTCGCGGAGCTCGGGATGGCGCTGCCGGCATACCTCGACGAAGAAGGCATCGAGGTCGACGTGCATCAGGCGGGCGGGCATGGCGGATGGTATCGTCGCACCGGTCGGCGGACCAGTGGGTTGCCCCGTGGCGTCCTCGCGGCGTATCGTCCGGTATGCCCCTGGAGACTTCAGTGCCGGATCTGCCATTGGACGAGCCGTCCGTCACCGCGCTCGCCGGTGAGGCGGCGCCGCTGGTCGTGGATGTGGACGGCACGCTCATTTGTACCGACCTGCTCTGGGAAGGGCTGCTCGATATTGCGTTTCGGCATCCGCGTGCGCTGCCGGCCCTACTCGGAGCGGGACTCCGTGGGCGAGCGGCGCTCAAGGCGGCCGTCGCGCGATACAGTATGATCGATCTGGCGACGCTGCCACTTCGCCGGGAAGTGGAGGCGCTCATCGAAACGGCCGCGAGCGCGGGGCAGCCGGTGGTGCTCGCGTCGGGTGCCCACATCAGCTATGTCGAGGCGCTGGCCGAGCGGGTCGGGGGACACGCCGCGCTCGGCACGTCGGAGACCAATCTGACCGGGCGCGCCAAGCGGGATGCGCTCATCGCGCGGTTTGGCGAGTTCGAGTACGTCGGCAACGATCGGAAGGACCTTGCAATCTGGGAGCACGCGCGGCGTGCATACACGGTTGATGCGTCGCCGGCATTGCTTCGCGCCGTCCGGAGCCGGCACGCCGACGTCGTCCCTGTCACCACGCGCGCGCCACGCACGCTCACCATTATGCGGGCGCTGCGTCCCCAGCAATGGTTCAAGAACGTCCTCATCTTCATGCCCGCCTTCGCGGCGCACCGTACCGACCCGGCCGAGTATGGGCGTCTGCTCATCGCGTTTCTGGCCTTTTCATTCACGGCGTCGTCGGTGTACCTGCTGAACGACCTGGTCGATCTGCCGAACGATCGCATGCACCGAACCAAGCGCCGCCGCCCGCTCGCGTCGGGGGCGCTCCCGATTCCCGTCGCCGTCGGTCTCGCGCCGCTGCTGCTTGGCATGGCAGTGATCGCCGGTTCGGTGCTGCCCCCCGCGTTCCTGATCGTTCTCGGCGGATATTTCCTGACGACCGCCGCGTATTCGCTCGACCTGAAGCGCCGCATGCTGGTCGACGTGCTCTGCCTCGCGCTGCTGTACGCTTCGCGCGTCGTTGCCGGCGCGGCGGTGACGGATGTGGTGCTCTCCGACTGGTTCGTCGCCTTTTTCGGATTTCTGTTCCTCTCGCTCGCACTCGTCAAGCGGGTCGTGGAACTCGGCCGAACTGAAGGCGCGCTCGCCGGGCGCGGCTACCACGACGCCGACACACCGGTGTTGATCTCGCTCGGTGTCGGCTCGAGCATCGCGAGCGTGCTCGTAATGGCGCTATACATCGCCAATCCCGAAAGCGAGCCGCTGTATCGGCATCCCCATTTTCTGTGGCTCGCCCTGCCGCTGCTGCTTTACTGGCAGTGCCGCATGTGGATTCTCACCGTTCGCGGTCAGGTGGACGACGACCCGATTGCGTTCGCCGGCCGGGATTCCGTGAGCTATCTCGCCGTGCTGACTGCCATCGCGCTGATCATTTTCGCTGTGTGACCTCGCGCTCGGCGGGACGGGTTCGTGACGTGGTCATCGCGCTCGCGCTCGCGGTGGTCGCCGCCACCGGAAGCGGGATGGGCGTGCACGCCACCGGACCTGCCATCCGAGCGCCGGCGATGGGTGACGTCTGGTTCGACGCCGACGCGCCGCGCGTCACCACGTCACTGCTCGACCGCTGGAGCGACAAGCACCAGCGGGCCCAGGTGCATCCGCTGTTCTCGCTCATGACCATTCCCAGCTACGTGATGCGCGCGGCCGGCGTCGACCCCGAAACGCGAGTCACGGTAATCGTCGTTGCCACAGCCGCGCTCTGGGTGATGACGCTGTATGCGCTGCTGCGACTGATGGGGTGCGCGCCGATCGATGCGACACTCTTCTCGCTGCTCGGCCTGGCGAGCGCGTCGGCGATCTTCTGGCTGACGGTGCCGGAGAGCTTCGGACTCGGGTCGGTGACGGTGATGCTGGGCCTGGCGCCGGCGGCGGTGCTCGGCGCGCGGCCCGGCGACCGGTGGTTCATCGCCGCGAGTGCGGCGTCCTTGAGCATCACGACGACGAACTGGATGGCCGGGCTGGCGGCGACGGTGGCCTCGCACCGTCCGTGGCGTTCGGTGCGGATCACGGTCGCCGCGCTCGTGGTGGTCGTGGCGCTCTGGGGCGCGGAAAAAGTGTTCGTGCCCGCGGCGGGGTTTTTTCTGGCGCCGGTGCGGGGGGAGCAGCGGTTCATGGTGCGGCCGACGGTCAGCCGCGCGGCGGTCGTCGTCCGCCAGGCCATCGTCGGCGCGATGATCGCGCCGATACCGGGCCGCGTTCGCCGTGAGCCGACGGTCCCGGTCGGCACGGTCGCGCCTGCGGGTGCGACTGGCCTTACAATGCAGTCGCCGGCGGGTCCGGCCGCTCCGTGGTCGCTTCTTGGGGTGCTACTCTGGGTGGCGCTGCTGAGCGGCGGGGCTGCCGAGGCATGGCGCCGCCGCCGCGCTACTGCGTTGCCGCTGGTCCTCGCGCTGTTTCTGGCTGGTCAGCTCGGCCTGCACTTGATCTACGGACGGGAAACGTTCCTCTACGCACTTGACTACTTCCCGGCCTTGCTGCTCCTGGCGGCGTTCACCCTGGCCGACGGACCGGCATGGCGGCGGAGCGCTGCCCGCGCGGCGGCGGTCGTGCTTATCGTCCTGGCCGCGGCTTCCAACCTGCGGTCGTTCCGGGCATCGGCAGCGTTCGTGGCCGCCGAGGGGGTACGCACGGCGGCGGCCCCTTAGTGAGCCGGGAAGTCGCTACTTGCCGGATGCGGTACCGCGCCGTAGAGTGGGGAGCCCGCCAGACGGGCATTGCGCCCCCGTCGTGTTCCGTCCCACCGCCAGATCGCATCAATCCGCAGGAGGTCGTGCCGCATGACCCGTGTTCGCCTTTTTACCGCCGCGTCACTAGCCGCTTTGGGCATAGCCGCGTGCAGCGGAACCGATTCCGCAACCGATCCGCAAGCGGTCCCGTCATATTCGCAGGATGAGCAGGGGTATCTCGGTGCCCACGTGCACAAGATGCCGATCAAGTCACAGGCGCAGGAGGCACATGCAGCGAAGCCGGTCAGGGGCGGGTCAGGCAATACAGGGATCTATTACAACGGCGGTCGCGTGCTGTCCACGGGTACACGGGTCGTGGCGATTTATTGGTCACAGTCTTCTGCCATTTACGCGGGGGGCCCAACGCCGACCAGCGCGGGCGCGACGGGGGCCGGGGGCAGCGACGGATCGCTCATCGGATATTTCCTGCAGAACTTCGGCGCGTCGTCGTATTTCAATATCAATACGACATACACGGACCGCAGCGGGGCCGTTCCTCTATCGGTCGCGTATCTCGGGTATTTCGCTGACAATACCGGCGCACCGACGGGAACGCAGAATGTGACTGATGCCCAGATTCAGGCCGAAGTCGTTCGCGCTATCACGGTCGGCAAATATTCCAACGACCAGAATACCATTTACGTGGTATTCACCGAGGGAACGGTCAACCTGGGCGGCGGATTCGGCACGCAATATTGCGCGTACCACGGTCACTTTTCCTATGGCGGCAAGGACGTGCTCTTCGCGGCTCAGCCGTACACCAACGCCTACCCTTCGTCCTGCACGAATGGTACGGCGTCGCCCAATGGCGATCCGGGTGCGGACGCTACGATTAACACGCTCGCGCATGAAATCGAAGAAGCTGCGACCGATCCGGACCTTAACGCATGGTTCGACCGCCGCGGATATGAAAACGCCGACAAGTGCGCCTGGACGTGGGGAACCACATACAACAGCGGCGGCGGCGTTGCGAATATGAAAATCGGCGCGAAGGATTTCTTGATCCAGCGTAATTGGATCAACCTCGGCAGCGGTGGCTGCTATCGCGGACTCGACTCGACCGGTCCGATCGCCTGACCGGTCGCCAACGCGAAAAGCTCCGGACGACGGTCCGGAGCTTTTCGTTTGTCCGGAATTCCGTACCTTATACGGACTCTCATCCGGACCGCCCCATGCGTCTAGCCTTCCTCGGCCTCGGCGCCATCGGCACCCCGATGGCTGCCCACCTCGCCGGCCCGCACGATCTCGTCGTCTGGAACCGCACACTCGAGCGCGCCCGCGCCTTCGCCGACCAGCACGGCTGCGGCTGGGCCGCCACACCCTCCGAAGCCGCCGACAGCGCCGAAGCGGTCATCACCTGTCTCCCAACCTCCGCTGAAGTCGAATCGCTTCTCGATGGCCCGCACGGCGTACTTGCCACCCTCGCATCCGGCACGTTCTTCCTCGACTGCACCTCCGGTGATCCCCCCTCCTCGCGCCGCATCGCCGAACGCCTCGCCGCGCAGGGCATCGCCTTTGCCGACGCGCCGGTGAGCGGGGGAATCAACGGTGCCGAAGCCGGCACGCTCACCGTCATGGTGGGCGGCGACGACGCCATCTTCGAGCGCGCCCGCCCGATCCTCGCCGCATTCGGCAATCGCATCGTCCACATGGGCCCCGTGGGCACCGGTCACGCCATGAAAGCCGTGAACAACGCGCTGCTCGCCCTGAACATTCAATCGGTTGGCGAAGGGCTCGCAACCCTGGTCAAGGCCGGTGTCGAGCCGCGCCTCGCGCTCGAGACGCTCAATGCCTCGAGCGGCCGCTCGTTCGTGAGCGAATCGCTCGTGCCCGATCGCGTGCTGACCGGCGCCTGGCCCCGCACCTTCCGACTCGCACTGTTGCACAAGGATCTCGGTATCGCGCTCGATCTCGCAGGGGACCACGGCGTCAGCACGCCAGTGCTCGCGGCAACATCCGGTGTGCTCGCACGCGCGCGCGCGCAGCTCGATGCCGATGCCGACTACCTCGAGCCGATTCGCGTGGTGGAGCAGCAGGCAGGCGTTCAGATTCGCGGATAATCGCGCGGACTTCAGCCGCGCCACGGTGAGATACTCCGCGCCACTTGCCGTAACCACACCCGCCGCGACAACTTCACGGTCCATGCCGAGATATCCGAATGAGTGATTGGGCGACGACGCGGCGCCTTACGGTCGAGGTGCTGCTCGCCGAAGGCGAGCAGCTGCACGGCGAGCTGCATCTGCAGGCGCGTGTCGCCTATCGTGACGGCGCCGAGACGCTCCTCGAGATGCTCAATCGCGAGGAGCCATTTCTCGCGCTCTCCGGCGTGGACGGAATCATCTTCGTGTCCAAGGATCAGGTCGCAGTGGTTTCGTGCCCTCCCGAAATCGAGCTGGATGATCCGGACCGCGCGCACGCCGCGACTCGATTCCATTTCGAGGTCGTGCTCCGGGGCGCCGCGCGGTACCAGGGCTGGGCCGTGCACGAGCTCCCGCCCACGCACACCCGCACGCTCGATTACCTCAATACCTCCGGACGGTTCTTCGCCGTGTCCACCGACGCCGAAACCCGTTACGTCAACCGCTCGCACGTCTGTCTCGTGCGACCTTTCGACTGAGTCTGCCGTGGCCCGCCTCGATCGTTTCATTCAGGTCATGCACGAGCACCGCGCCGACGGTCTGCAGCTCACGACCGGACAGCCCGTCTCGCTCGTCGGCAAGGGAGCCCCGCGCCCGATCACGCGCGACCCGCTCACCGATGCGCAGATCCTCGGATTGCTCCGCGAGATTGCCCCGGCCGACGTCGCGCCACTCGTTTCGCCGACGGCGCAGGTGAGCTTCGCCTATGCGGCCCCGTCCGGCAGCATCGATGTCGACGTCATTCCGGGTGTCGATGGCGCCGGCGCCGTGCTCCGCCCGTCCGCCACGGCCGCCGCCAGCGCCGGAAACGGCCACGCCGCCGCCGCCGCCGTCGCGCGGGACGCGCGGGACGTGACGCACACGGCGGAGGCCCGCGAAGCGGCCGAGGTGCTGCTCCGCATTCTGGTGGACAGCAAGGCGTCCGACCTGCATCTCCGCTCGGGCGAGCCGCCGATCTTCCGTCGCCATGGCGAGCTCGTGCGGCACGACGCGCCGTCGATCCCAGCCGAGCGGATCGCGTCACTGCTCGATTCGATCATGGGTCCGGGCGACCAGGAGCAGTTTCGCGAGCTGGGTGATTTCGACTGGGCGTACGAGATCGAGGGCGTTGCGCGGTTCCGCTGCAATGCGGGGCACGATCGTCACGGACCGTTCCTCGTGGTGCGCGTGATTACCGCGAAGGTGCCGTCCGCGGAGGAGATGGGTCTCAGCCGCGAGGTGCAGAACCTCTGCTATCTGAGCAAGGGACTCGTCCTGGTTACCGGCCCGACCGGCTCCGGAAAATCCACGACGCTCGCCGCCATGGTCGACCTCGTCAACAGCACCCGCACCGACCACATCCTCACGATCGAGGATCCGATCGAGTTCGTGCACACGAGCAAACAGTGTATCGTCACCCAGCGGCAGGTCGGCCTGCACACGCGCGGATTCAAGCAGGCGCTGCGCGCCGCGCTGCGCGAGGATCCGGATGTCGTGCTGGTCGGTGAAATGCGCGACCTCGAAACCGTCTCGATCGCCATCGAGACCGCCGAGACGGGCCACCTCGTGTTCGGCACCCTGCACACGACCACCGCGGCGTCGACCATCGATCGCATCATCGACCAGTTCCCGCCCGATCGCCAGTCGCAGGTGCGTGTGATGCTCTCCGAGTCGCTGCGCGGCGTCGTGGCCCAGACGCTCTGCAAGAAGATCGGGGGTGGCCGCGTGGCCGCGCGTGAGATTCTGCTGTCGATTCCCGCGATTTCGAACCTGATCCGCGAAGGCAAGACGTTCCAGATTCCCTCGATCATGCAGACCAACCGCAAGACCGGCATGATCACGCTCAACGACGCGCTCATCGAGCTGGTCGACAACAAGCTCGTCGAACCGAAAGAGGCGTACACCAAATCGGTCGAAAAATCCGGCTTCGCCGCGATGCTCAAGGCCAAGCGGCATGACACGTCGTTCCTCGGAGATGCGTGAGCTGAATCCGATCCTGGTTCTGGTCGCGCCGCAGGACATCGTCAACATCGCGAGCGCCTTCCGCATCGCCAAGAATTTCGGAATCCGCCAGGTCCGGCTGGTCAATCCCGAGATCTTCGATCCGTACCGCATCGAGGGAATTGCCCACAACACCGCTGATATCGTCGAGCGCGCGGAGATTCTGCCGTCGCTCGACGCCGCCCTGCACGACTGCGTCTTCGCCGCCGTGCTGACCGGGCGCGAACGCGCGGCCAAGCGCCGGATTGCGCGCCCGCGAGAGGCGGCGTCCGAGCTCGTGACGCGCGCGGTGGCGGGCCCCGTCGCGATCGTCGCTGGCCGGGAGGACAGCGGGCTCACCAACGACGAGCTCGATCGCTGCCAGTTGCTGGTGACCATCGCCACCGATCCGACGCACCCGTCGCTCAATCTCGCGCAGGCGATCGCGATCATGGCGCATGAGGTCTGGGTTGCGCGCGGCGGCGATTCCGTGCCGTTCAAGCCGCCGCGGAACGTGGCCGATCCGGCCACCGGCCAGCAGATGACCGATCTCTACATCGATTGGGAGCGGGCGCTCTGGACCATCGATTTTTTCAAGACCCGTCGCAGCGAAGCGGTGATGCGTGCGTTCAGGGAAATCGTGTACCGGACCGAGCTCGACGGCCGGGAAGCATCGCTCGTCCGGGCGATGGGCATCGAGGTGGTACACTATCTCGAGCGCAAGGGGTTGCCGGTTCCGCCGCGGAATGACCCCGGTGGAACCCGACAATCCGAGTCGGAATGACGCGGTGCGCCGTTGTGGAATGTGCGGTGTACACTATACTTATGCGCGCAATTGCCCGGTGCACTCGCGACGGCTTCACCACCGCGTGAAAGCCTTCACACAGCTCGGCTGATCCTCACTCGAGATGACGACGAGAAATGCGTAAGCTTGCCCTGGTCGTCGGAGGAGCCGCAGTCGCGAGCCTCGCGGCCATTCTGACCTTCGGCACGCCCACCAATGCGCAGCAGCAGGCCGCTCCAGCCGACTCGGTGCGCGCCACCGTAATCGCCGCATCCGACACGTCGTCACTGCTCGGACCGCGCCAGCCGATTTTCTTTCGTCACGATCTCCACGCCGGCAAGTACAAAATGGATTGCCAGTATTGCCACTACTCGGTCAAGTTCGGACCGGAGCCGGGCATTCCGTCGATGGAGACGTGCATGGGCTGCCATCTCGTGATCGGCGGCAGCGACAGCGCGAATCGAACCGAGATCCGGAAGTTGCGGAAGGCGTACAGCGACAAGCAGCCGGTCGAGTGGGTGCGCATCCATTTCCTCGCGCGTCACGTGCACTTCCCGCACTCGCAGCACATCAAGGCGATGGGTCCCAGTGCATGCGCCACCTGTCATGGTGACGTGAGCCGCATGCCGCAGGTCTTCAAGGTCAACAACGTGAACAACATGGGTTGGTGCATCAGCTGCCACATCGAACGCAAGGTGACGCGCGACTGCACCTCGTGTCACTACTAGCGTTTCCGCACCTCCCTTTCGGAGAGCCGATGCCGGAAGACGGACAGAACCAGGGAATCGATCGCCGCAAGTTTCTCACCGTGCTGGGTGTCTCCGGCGGCGGCGCACTCGCGCTGTCCGGCTGCTCCACCAAGGCGCAGAAACTCATTCCCTACCTGGTGCAGTCGGAAGACCAGGTGCCCGGCCTCGCCACGTACTACGCCAGCACCTGCACCGAGTGTCCCAGCGGCTGCGGCGTGCACGTGCGCACGCGTGAGGGCCGCGCCGTCAAGCTCGAAGGCAATCCGGACAACCCCATCAACCGCGGGAAGCTCTGCGCGCGCGGCCAGGCCGCGCTGCAGGGGCTCTATAATCCCGGCCGCGTGAAGGGGCCGATGCTTCGCACCGGTGGGGCGCTCAAGGCGATCTCCTGGGACGAGGCGATCACGCGTCTCGCAAGCGAAGTATCCAAGGCGGGGTCTCGTGTCGCCGTGCTGTCCGGCGCCGGACGCGGCACCTTTTCCGATCTGCTCGCCGACTGGACCGGCGCCCTCGGCGGCCGCGTCGCGCGGTACGAGGCGTTCGATCACGAGCCGCTCCGGCTCGCAAATCAGCAGGTGTTCGGCACCGATCAGCTTCCGGCTCACGATTTCGCGGCAGCGAAGTACATCCTGTCGTTCGGCGCGGACTTTCTCGACACCTGGCTCTCGCCCATGGAGAACCAGCGCGGATATGCCGTGTCGCACGGGTTCGCCAATGGCACGATGTCGAAGCACGTGTACATCGGCCCGCGCATGAGCCTCACCGGACTCAACGCGGACGAGTGGCTCTCGGTCAAGCCAGGCACCGAAGCCGCGCTCGCGCTTGGTATGGCAGGCGCACTGGTGGCTGGCGGCGCGAGTGCCGGTGAGTTCGGGGGCGCGCTGGCGGCATACACGCCGGCCACCGCTGCGGCGGAGACGGGACTTCCGGTCGCCACGATCGAACGGCTCGCGCGCGAGTTTGCCGCCGCGAAGCCCAGTCTTGCAGTGGCTGGCGGCGTCGGCAGCCAGGGACCGAACGCCGTGGAGCTTTGCGCCGCCGTCAATGTGCTCAATGCCGTCGCCGGCAATATTGGGCAGACGGTGAAATTTGGCGGCGACCTTCCGGCAGCTGACGGATATCAGGGCGTCGGGCAGCTCATGAGCGCGATCGACGCCGGCCAGGTTGGACTGCTGCTGGTGCACGAGGCCAATCCGGCCTACACGCTGCCCCGGGCGTCCGGCTTTGCCGATCGCATGCGCAAGGTGCCATTCAAGGTCTCGACTTCGCTCTATTTCGACGAGACCGCCGCCCTTGCTGACCTGCTGATTCCCAACCTGCACTCGCTCGAGCGCTGGGACGATGCGCGTCCGCGCACCGGCATGTACGGCCTCATGCAGCCGGTGATGGAGCCGGTGTTCGCCACGATGCGCGTGAAGGGCACCGAGACCGCGGTCGGCACCGCCGGCATTTCGACCGGCGACGTGCTGCTGCAGGTGGCGAAGAAGGTGGGAGGGCCGCTCGCCAAGTTCACCGCGCCGGACTTCGCGACCCATCTCCGCACCGCCTGGGAGACCGTCGCCGGCGCGAACGGCGGTGGTGACTTCGACACGTTCTGGCGCGAGGCTGTCGCCCGCGGCGGCGTGTACCCCGCCGAGACTGCGCCCGCGCCCGCGACAGCAACCGCTGCCGCGCGCGCCGCGGGCTCGGCCGCCATCACATACACCCGGCCGGCGTTTGAAGGCGACGGCGAGTTCGTGTTCGTGGCGTACCCGCACTCGTTCATGTACGATGGCCGCGGCACCAACCGGCCGTGGCTGCTCGAGAATCCGGATCCGGTTACCAAGATTACCTGGCATTCGTGGGTCGAGGTGAGCCCGGCGACGGCCGCGCGCCTCGATGTGCGCCGCGGCGAGATGCTGCGGCTGCATTCGCCGCACGGCGCGATCGACGCGCCGGTCTACGTGTATCCCGGCATCCGGGACGACGTGATCGCGATGCCGACCGGATTTGGTCACACCGACTTCGGCCAGTTCGCCACCGGCCGCGGTGTCAATGCGCTCGATCTGCTCGGCGCGCCCGCCGGTGCACCGTTCATCGCGTATCAATCGACCAAGGTCCGCGTCGAGAAGCTGAACACGTGGATGGACGTCGCGACCACCGAAGGCAACCCGCGCCAGCTTGGGCGCGGTATTGCGGAGACGATTCCGTTCGCTGCCGCGGCGAAGGGCATGACGATTCGCGCGGCGTACCTCGAGCAGGCCGGCAAGGCGGAGGCGCCCAAGCACACCGAGCTCGAGATGCAGGCGCTCAAGGGTTGGCGTGAAGAGCAGGTCGAGGCACGGAAGCTCGGCGACTATGCCGTCGCCAATCCGAGCTGGGGGATGTCGATCGACCTCGCGAAGTGCACCGGCTGCTCCGCCTGCGTCACCGCCTGCTACGCCGAGAACAACATCCCCACCGTCGGCTATGAAGACGTGCTGCGCGGCCGCGAAATGAGCTGGATGCGGATCGAGCGGTACTGGGAGGGCGGGGAAGAGCCGGGCGAGCCGATCTCGGCCCGATTCGTTCCGATGCTGTGCCAGCACTGCGAGAACGCGCCGTGCGAGCCGGTGTGCCCCGTGTACGCGGCCTACCACACCGTGGACGGTCTCAACGGACAGGTCTACAACCGTTGCGTGGGCACCCGCTACTGCAGCAACAACTGCCCGTACAAGGTGCGCTACTTCAATTGGTACAAGTACAACGAACGCGCCTTTCCGGAGCCGCTCAACCTCCAGCTCAATCCTGACGTGACGGTGCGCGCGCGCGGTGTGATGGAGAAGTGCACCATGTGCGTCCAGCGTATCCGCGGGGCCCAACATCAGGCGCGGCTCGAGGATCGCATCCTCGTCGACGGTGAATTCACCACCGCGTGCGCGCAAGCCTGTCCATCCGATGCGATCGTCTTTGGCGACATGCGCGACCCCGGGAGCAGGGTGGCCAAGCTCCGCCAGGACTCGCGCGGCTATCACGTGCTCGAAGACATCAACACGCGCCCGGCGATCACGTATCTCGCCGAAGTGGTGCACGGGGCGGAGGCGTAGTCATGGCGGTCATCGCGCCCAACTTCACGATCACGCAAACCCACGCCGACGTCACGCGCGACGTCGTCGGGACGCTCGCGAAGCCGAACCGCGGCTACTACATGGCGCTGTTCGGCGCCATCGGCCTGTTCCTGGTCGGGGCGGTCACGTTCGTGATTCTGCTCCGCGACGGCCTCGGCCACGCCGGCTACAATCCGCCCATCATGTGGTCGGTCTACATCACGACCTTCGTCTTCTGGGTCGGTATCGGCCACGCGGGCACGCTGATCTCGGCGATCCTGTTCCTTTTCCGCTCGCCCTGGCGCACCGCGGTCTATCGCGCCACCGAAGCGATGACGGTGTTTGCCGTCATGACGGCCGGCCTCTTCCCGATCATTCACATCGGCCGGCAGTGGATTTTTTACTGGCTGCTGCCCTATCCCAATCAGCGCTACCTCTGGCCCAACTTCAAATCGCCGCTGATCTGGGACGTGTTCGCGATCTCGACCTACCTCACGGTGTCGACGC
>JBDTQV010000008.1:0-19321 GCA_039932015.1 Gemmatimonadota bacterium
AGATCGAGCGCGTCATGGAGATCCTCGCCCGCCGGAAGAAGAACAATCCGGTGCTTATCGGCGAGCCGGGCGTGGGCAAGACCGCCATCGTCGAAGGTTTGGCATTGCTCATCGCCAACGGGCTCGGCCCGGACGTACTGCGCGACCACCGTGTCCTGTCGCTGGACATGGCGGCGGTCATAGCCGGGACGAAGTATCGCGGCCAGTTCGAGGAGCGGCTCAAGGCGGTGATGAACGAGATCGCCCAGAACAAGAACATCATCCTGTTCATCGATGAGCTGCACACGCTCGTTGGAGCGGGCGCCGCGGAAGGCGCGATCGACGCGTCGAACATGCTGAAGCCGGCGCTCGCGCGCGGCGAGCTCCAGTGCGTGGGCGCGTCCACGCTGAACGAATACCGGAAATACATCGAGAAGGACGGCGCCCTCGAGCGGCGCTTTCAGACGGTCGTAGTCGAGCCGCCGACGATTCCGGAGACATTCGAAATCCTGAAGGGTCTGCGGAAGAAGTACGAGGATCATCACCGGATCAGCATTCCGGACGAAACGCTACAGGCCGCGGCGGAGCTGTCGGAGCGCTACATCACCGACCGTTTCCTGCCGGACAAGGCGATCGACGTGGTCGACGAAGCCGGCGCGCGCGCGCGGCTCGCGTCCCAGGTCCCGCCGGCCGAAGTATCGGAGCTCAAGGCGGCGCTCGAAAAGGTGAACGTCCAGAAGGAAGACGCCGTCCGCGACCAGAACTTCGAGAGGGCTGCGGCACTCCGCGACCAGGAGCGGGAACTCCAGAACCAGATTCGCCAGAAGAACGAGGAGTGGGAGAAGGAGCGTCAGACGCGCCGGCCCGTGATCGACGAAGAGGCGATCGCGTTTATCGTGTCGCGCTGGACCGGGATTCCCGTCACCCGCCTGCAGGAAGCGGAAGCGTCGCGCCTGCTCCGGATGGAAGACGAGATCCACGAATCGGTCATCGGGCAGGACGAAGCGATTCGCGCGGTGTCGCGCGCGATTCGCCGCTCGCGAGCGGGCCTCAAGGACCCGAACCGCCCCATCGGCTCGTTCATCTTCTCGGGCCCGACCGGCGTCGGCAAGACGGAGCTGGCCCGCTCGCTGGCGAAATTCCTTTTCGCGGATTCGTCTGCGCTGATTCGCGTCGACATGTCCGAGTACATGGAAAAGTTCTCGGTGTCGCGCCTGATTGGCGCGCCACCGGGCTACGTCGGCTACGAAGACTCGGGCACACTGACCAAGGCTGTGCGCCGGAAGCCATACTCGGTCGTCCTACTGGACGAGATCGAAAAGGCGCATCCCGATGTATTCAACATCCTGCTGCAGGTGCTCGACGAGGGTCACCTCACCGACAACTACGGCCGGATGATCGACTTCAAGAACACGGTCGTGATCATGACGTCGAACGTCGGCGCCCGCGACATCATGCAGGGCAAGACGCTCGGCTTCCATGGCGCGGACGCGAAGCAGGATTTCGACCGCATGCAGGAGCGGGTCAAGGAGGAGATGAACAAGGTGTTCAATCCGGAGTTCCTCAACCGTCTCGATGACGTGATCGTCTTCCATCCGCTTGGGAAGGAGCACATTTCGCAGATCGTGGGCATTCTGTTGAAGGAAGTGCAACGGCGCCTCGGTGACGAGGTAAGGCTCACGCCGGCGGCGGTCGACTTCCTCGTCGACCATGGCTACGACCAGAACTTCGGCGCGCGGCCGCTCAAGCGGTCGATCCAGCGCTACATCGAGGACCCGCTCAGCGAGAAGATCCTGATGGGCGAGTTCGGTCGAGGCGACGAGATCGAAGTGGACGTATCCGAAGACAAGGAGCGACTCGTCTTTCGCGCCATGACCGGCCAGCAGGCCTGAGCCGACAGGGGCGTCGCCGCACGGCGGCGCCCCGCTCCTCTTTCCCAATTCCCATGTCTATCCGCCATACCGCGATCGTTGGCCTGATCGTCGCCTGCCTGGCGGCGGCTCCGGCCCGTGCCCAGGATTCCACGGCTGCCACGTTGCCGCAGGTCGACAGCATCGGCGTGGAAGGCGCCAAGCGCATGACGGCGTCGCAGGTCATCGCAACCTCCGGGCTCGTCGCGCGGTCGATCGTGAATTATCGCGACATCCAACGGGCGATCACGGCCCTGTTCCGCACCGGGCAGTACGATGATGTCACCGTCGAACAGCACATCGTGTCGGGACGCAACATTCTTGTCTTCCGCGTCGTCGAACGTCCGCTGCTCGAGCGATGGATTATCCAGGGCGCGCAGCGCATTCCCGAAGGCGACGTCAAGGAACGGGTGAAGCTCATCGAGGGCCGCCCGCTCGACCGTGCGGCCGCCGAGCGGGGGCGCGCGGGAATCGACTCGCTCTACAAACGGCAAGGCTATTACACGGCCAACGTCAAGCTGCAGCAGCTGCCGCAGCCGGATGGACGCATCCGGCTCGTGTATCAAATTGAGGAAGGGAGTCGCGTCGCGATCAGCCAGGTCGTGATCGACAGCAACAAGGCGTTCACCGACGACGAAATCGTCCGCCACATGGCGAGCAAGCCCGAAGGCTTCTGGTGGTTCCGTAACGGCGAGTACGACGAACGGCGCGTCGAGGAAGACGTGCGCGAGCGGTTGCCGGCGTGGTACGGCGACCACGGCTACGTCGACTTTCAGGTCACGTCCGATACGCTCATTGCGGACAGCACGGCGCCGGGCAAGGCCGTGTTGCATGTGACGGTGGACGAAGGTCCCGTGTATCGCGTCGGCACGTTTGAGATGGCCGGGAACCGCCGCTTTTCGACTGAGGAGTTGGGCGCGCTCTATCCCTTTGGCGGACTCGCGGCCACCGGGACGGCGGCGCCCGTACCGGCTGCTGCTGGCCCGGCGCGCGCATTCAGCCAGGCCGATTGGGAAGCCGCGACGACGAAGGTGCAGGAGGCGTACAACAACAACGGCTACATCTATGCGCGGGTCGAGCCGACCGAAAAGCGCCGTGTCGCGCCCGATGGCACTCCGATCATCGATCTTGGCTGGGTGATCGACGAGAAGGAAGTCGCCACCGTCAACAAGATCAACATCGTCGGGAACGACGTGACGCACGAGCGGGTGATCCGCGAAGCGATCGTGCTGCTGCCCGGCAGCGTCTTCAACCGCGAGCTGCTCGTCCGCTCATATCAGAACATTCAGAACATCGGGTTCTTCCAGCAGCCGCTCGCGCCGCCACAGGTGGATCCGGCGGCAAACGGCGTCGACGTCGACATCACGTTCCACGTCGAAGAGAAGCGGACCGGCAACATCAATTTCGGCGCGTCGCTCGGGCAGGGCACCGGTGTCGGTGGCTTCCTGGGGCTGGAGGAGCCAAACCTGTTCGGCCGAGGCAAGCACGGGCGGCTTCAATGGCAGTTCGGCACCAACATCAACGACTTCACTCTCAGCTACACCGATCCCGCGATCCGGGAGAGCCGGCTGTCGGGAACCGCTGCGGTCTATGACTCGCGCCAGCGCTACACGATCAAGGATCTCGGGCGGCGTCGCCAGACCGGTGGCAGCCTCCAGCTTGGCACGCCATTCTTTGGCTCTCGCTACACCCGCATCTTCGGATCGTACGGGCTGCAGAAAATTCGCTACTCGGAAGGGTCGGAGGACATCCAGAAGCGATTCGTCTGCAACAACTGCACCCGCTCGACGCTCGGATCCACGCTCGCGCGGGATACGCGCGTCGGACTGCCATTTCCGACCGGCGGCTCTCAGACGCGCATCAGCGGCGAGCTTAACGGCGGGTTCCTGGGTGGTACCGGCCGCTACCAGAAAGTCGACGTGGAAGGACACTGGTACGCCCCGCTGGGATCGCTTGGCGGTGGCGGCAACCAGTTCGGGGGCGGTGTGCAGTTCGTCCTTGGTGTGAGTGCCAGGACCGGATTCGTCTTCGGAGATGCCAGCAACTTTTTCACGGAGCTGTATTCCCTCGGCGGCGTTCAGTTCGGCGTGCCGCTCCGCGGTTACAGCGAGTGTTCGATCACGCCGAACGGATACGACGCGACGGCGGGAGGGAGCACCTGCAGCCCGGATGCGTTCGGCAAGTCGTACGCGTCGTTCACCGTCGAAGCCGGCGCACGGGTCAGCCAGGCTCTCTATTTCAGCACCTTTCTTGATGCCGGCAACGTGTATCGGACTGCCCGGCAGTACGATCCCACCCGCCTGTTCCGCGGCGTAGGCCTGGGTGTGGCGCTGGTGTCTCCGCTTGGGCCGATTGGTGTGGATGTTGCATACGGGCTTGACCGGGTCGATACGCAGGGCAAGCCGAACCCGGGCTGGCAGCTTCACTTCAAGATCGGCAATTTCTTCTAGGATCCACCGGATCGCACCTCAACGGGAGTACAGCATGAAGTTCGCGTCACTAGGCAGCCTCGTCATGTTCGCCGCACTCGTGGCCGGCACGCCGGCCCCTGCCGCCGCGCAGCAGACGGCAGCCCCGGCGACCGCGACGAAGATCGCGTTCGTCGACTCACGCAAAATCCTCTCGCAGACTCCCGGCTACGCCCAGGCCGAGACGACGTTCACGAAGGAGCTCGCCGGGTACCGGACGGAAGTCGAGCAACTGCAGGCGAAGCTCGATTCCGCCGGCGCCGATTTCCAGCAGCAAGGCACGTTGCTGAGCCCCACTGCCCGTGAAGCCAAGCGGAAGCAGCTCCTGGCGCAGCAGGCGCAGCTCGAGAAGCGGACGCAGGATCTGCAGCAGCGCGCAGCCACGCGTGAGCGCGAGCTGCTCGACCCGATCCAGAACCGCGTCACGGCGGTGATCGATCAGCTGCGGGCGTCCGGCGGGTATGGCATCATCTTCGATGCGGGCGCCACCGGCACGATCATCGTCGCCGCGGACAAGTCGCTGGATCTCAGCGATCGAGTGATTGCGCAGCTGAAAACAGGCAAGTAACCGCGTGACCACGCGGTAGCGTCACGCCCCCGGGCGGTCACCGAGAATTCGATGGCCGCCCGTTTGCCGTTCACCCGCGACCGTCGTTTTCCGGAGCCGCCATGACCGTGATGGACATCCAGCGCATTCTCGAGATCCTGCCACACCGCTATCCAATGCTTTTGGTGGATCGGATCCTCGAGATCGAGGGCGCTACGCGCATTGTCGGCCTCAAGAACGTGACGTTCAACGAGCCGTTCTTCCAGGGCCATTTCCCGGGACATCCCATCATGCCCGGGGTGCTGATCGTCGAAGCGATGGCGCAGACCGGCGGCGTGCTTGCCATGAGCACGATCGAGCGGCCCGAAGACAAAGTGGTCTATTTCATGTCGCTGGACGCGGTCAAATTCCGGCGCCCCGTCCGTCCCGGCGATCAGCTCCGCATGGAAGTCGAGATGCTCCAGAATCGGGGACGGACCTGCCGCCTGAAGGGCATGGCGTATGTCGACGGCGCACTCGTCGCGGAGGCCGAGATGATGGCGCGTGTCGTCGACCGCTGACGAGATTACATTTCTATCGCCGTGCCGGGCGCTCCAACCCCGGTGCGCGCGATCCTCGAACGGGCGGAGCTGAGCGATTCCACGGCGGCGCGGCGATACACATCGGTTGATGCGCTGGCTGTGGACCAGCCGGCGCGCCGACGCGCGCCTCGCCCGTCTCGCGCTGCTTCCCGCATCCGGGCTCTGGCGCACGGCAACGGCCGCGCGAGTCGAGGTATACGCCCGCGGGTGGCTCCGCTCCGTCGACCTGGCGTTGCCTACCGTGGCGATCGGCAATCTGACCGTCGGCGGCTCGGGACGTACCGCCGTGACGCTCTGGGCGGCGCGCCATTTTTTGGACGCCGGCGTTCGGCCGGGTGTGCTGCTGCACGACGCGCGAGCGGCCGGCAACGCCATGACGCATGCGCTCCCGCATGCGATCGTAGTCAACGATGTGGATCGCGCCGCGGCTGCTGCGCGCGCACGAGCGGCGGGAGCGCGCGTGCTCGTGCTCGACGACGCCTTTCAGCAGCTCGCGATCAGCCGCGCCATGAACGTCGCGGTGGTCAGCGCGGAGTCGGCGCGGGCCGTTTCGTGGGCCCTCCCCGCGGGCCCGTGGCGCGAGAACCGCGCAACCGGTCTCGGGCGTGCGGATGCGGTCGTCATTACTCGCCGGCGTGCGACGCCGGAAGCGGCGGAGGCACTTGCCGCGGAGCTCCGCTCCGCAATTGAAGGCCCGGTCGCCATCGCGCAGCTCGGACTCCGGCAGCTTCAGGGGCTCGTGAGCGGCTCGGCACAGGACGCAACGCTGCTCGCCGGGCGCCGCGTGGTCGCGGCGACCGGCTCGGCCGACCCGGACGCATTCGTCGCGCACGTCAAGGCGACGGGCGCGGCAGTGCAGGTTGCGACGTGGAAGGATCAGGACGAGCTTCGCGATGCCGACGTTGCCTGGCTGGCGCACGCCGCCAGACGCGCCGATCACGTCGTCATCACCGAGCGCGACGCGGTGCGGCTGCGCGACCGCTGGCCAGCCAACGTGCCGGAGCCGCTCGTCGCGGTGCTCGACCTCAAGTGGGAAGACAACGGCGACGCCATCGCGGCCGGACTGGATCGCGTCGCCGCCGGAACATCACATCACCTTTAGCACGGGCCGGAGTCGACCGGAAATACTATGACAACCGCGAGCACGAAGCAGGGCAGTTCGGTGATCCGCCCCGACAAGGACACGTTCCTGGCGGAGGAGAATCCGTTCGAGGCGATGATGCTCCGCTTCGACGACGCCGCGCAGCGGCTGAGCCTGGACCCCGGATTGTACAAGGTCCTGCGGTCGCCGGAGAAACAGATCATTGTCAGCGTGCCGGTGAGACGCGACAACGGCGAGGTCGATGTGTACACCGGCTACCGCGTCCTTCATAACACGTCACGCGGGCCGGCCAAGGGGGGCATCCGATTCGACCTCAATGTGACACTCGACGAAGTCAAGGCGCTCGCGGCCTGGATGACGTGGAAGTGCGCCGTGGTCAACATCCCCTTTGGCGGTGCGAAGGGCGGCGTCATCTGCGATCCGGGAACGATGTCGATGGCCGAGCTCGAGCGTCTCACGCGCCGGTATACGTCGGCCATCATCGAGACACTCGGCCCCGATTCCGATGTGCCCGCACCGGACGTCAATACCAACGAGCGCGTCATGGCGTGGATCATGGATACGTACTCCATGCACAAACGCCACACGGTCACCGCCGTCGTGACCGGCAAGCCGGTCGAAATGGGTGGCTCACTCGGGCGCCGCGAAGCCACCGGCCGCGGCTGCATGATCGTCACGCGCGAGGCGCTGAAGCGGCATGCGATACCGTTGCAGGGCGCGCGCGTGGTCGTACAGGGGTTCGGTAACGTCGGCTCGATCGCGGCGCAGCTGCTCGAGCGCGAGGGCGCGAAGGTCGTCGCCGTCTCCGACAAGTCGGGCGGCATCTACAATGCGGACGGCCTGAACATTGACGACGTGCTCGCATATGTGCGCGAGAAGAAGCTGCTCGCCGGCTATCCGAAGGCCGAGGCCGTGACCAACGACCAGCTCCTTGCGATACCATGCGAGGTGCTGCTCCCGGCGGCACTTGAAAATGTACTGACGAGCAAGAATGCGGGCGCGGTGCAGGCCAGGATCATCTGCGAGGGCGCGAACGGTCCCACGACTGCCGCCGCCGACAAGATCCTCGAGGACAAGGGGGTGTTCGTCATTCCGGACATTCTCGCCAATGCCGGCGGCGTTACCGTGAGCTACTTCGAGTGGGTACAGGACCGCGGCGGATATTTCTGGGAGGAAGACGTCGTCAACCAGCGACTCGAGCGGATCATGATGCGATCGTTCGAGGAAGTCGCCACGATGGCCGACAAGCACCAGGTAAGCATGCGAATCGGCGCGTACATGCTCTCGATCGAACGAGTCGCCGCCGTGCACCGCCTGCGCGGACTGTATGCCTGATGGAGATTGCGCTCCTCGCGGTAGGGCGGCTCCGGCCGTACTACCGCGAGGCGTGTGACGATTACCTCCGTCGCCTGAGCCGCTATGCACGCATGGAGGAAGTCGAAGTGCGTGAGGCGCGCGCAGCGTCTGCTGCCGCGCAGCAAATCGAGGAGGCCGCGCGCCTGGCTGCTCGGCGTGCGGCCGGCGCTACGACAATCTGTCTCGCGCGCGAGGGCACACCGTGGAGCAGCACCGACCTGGCCCGGAAGCTCGAGGCCTGGCAGCTCGCCGCCCGGCCATTGGCATTCATCGTCGGCGGCTCGGTCGGCCTCGCACCGCACTTCATCCGGAGCGCCGCAGCGATCTGGAGCCTGGGCCCGCTGACACTTCCGCATGAACTCGCACGAGTCGTCGTCGTGGAACAGCTGTATCGCGCCTGCACGATTCTTCGAGGCGAGCCATACCACAAGGGGAGATGAGCCGTGCCCGTATATCCCAGCTCATGACCGAGTGGTTCGAAGAGTGGTTCGGCGAGGACTACCTGGCGCTGTATCCGCATCGCGACCAGGCCGAAGCCGACCGGCTCGTGGCACTGATCCAGCATTCGGTCGGTTGGCGTGCCGGTTGGCGCGTACTCGATGTTGGATGCGGGGCGGGGCGGCACGCGCGCGCGCTCGAGGCGGCGGGCGCTCGATGTTTCGGGCTCGATTTGTCCGCCGCGCTGCTCCGCCGCGCGCGGGGCATGACTGAGGCGCCGCTCATCCGGGCGGACATGCGCGTGCTGCCAATCCGCTCTGCTTCGATGGACCTCACCGTCAATCTCTTCACCAGCTTCGGCTACTTCGCGAACGACGCGGAGCATGCGGACGCAATCCGCGAGATGGCCGATACGCTACGGCCCGGCGGCTGGCTTGCGCTCGACTTCCTCAACGCCAAACGCATCCGCGATGCGCTCGTGCCGAGTGAATCCGCTGAGATTGGTGGTGTCGAGGTGGCCGTAAGCCGCGCGCTTACCGAGCACGGGCGGTTTGTCGAAAAGACGATCGCAATCGCGGATGGCCGGTCGTATCTCGAACGCGTCCGTTTGTTCGAGGCGGCTGACCTGCGCAAAATGTTCGAGGCGGCAGGGCTCCACGTTCGTCACAGCTTCGGCGATTATACCGGCGCCCCACTCAGTGCCGGTGCGCCCCGCGTCGTGCTACTGGGCCGGAAGTCGTGACGTTTCGCATCTCGACGACGCCGCTCGCAACCGCGGTGCGCATGCCGGAGCCGCGCTCCGGCGGCATGGCCAGCGAGCTGCTCGGCGCATTCGTTCCCGCACCGGGAATCGCTCCGTTGCTCGAGCGACTCAACGCACCGGGTGCGCTGGCAGTCACCACCGGGCAGCAGCCGGCACTGTTCACCGGCCCCGCCTACACGATTCACAAGGCGCTTTCGGCCGCCGCACTCGCGGCGCGCCTCGAAGCCGCTTGGGAACGCCCGGTCGTGCCCATCTTCTGGATCGCTGGCGACGATCATGATTTCGCCGAAGCGAACCATGTTGCATGGCTCGGTGGCGACGGATCGGTGCACGAGGCCCGCCTGCGCGAGCGCGGCGCAGACGCCGCCATGCTTCCCCTGTATCGCGAGCCGGTCGGCGCCGAGGTGGCGGACGCGATCGCCGCCCTGCGCGCAACGCTGCCCGCGTCCAACTATCGTGACGAGACGATCGACTGGATCGCGCGGCATTTTCAGCCTGAGGTGAGCATCGCCGCGGCCTTCGGAGCCGCAATCGCGGAGCTGCTCGCGCCGCTCGGAGTCATCTGCCTCGACAGCACGCACCGCGCATTCAAATGTGCGGCGGCTCCGCTGCTCTTGCGCGCGCTGCGCGAAGCGAGCGGTCTCGAGGCGGGACTGGTGCGGCGTGCCGCCACGCTGAGCGGTGACGGGCGAGATGCGGGCGTCGCGGTTGGGGACGGCGCAACCCTGGTCATGCTCGAGGCGCGCCAGGGCCGGGACCGTCTCGTGCGCGATGGCGACGCATTCGTGACCCGGCGGAGTGGCGAACGTTTTTCACTGCCGCAGATCGAGGCGATCGCCGCCGCAGAACCGGAGCGTCTCTCGGCGAACGTTCTGCTCCGGCCGGTCATCGAGAGTGCACTGCTTCCCACCGTCGCGTATGCGGCAGGGCCGGGCGAGCTTCGCTATCTCGCACTCGCCGAGGCATTGTATGCGCCGCTCGATGTGGTGCGCCAGACACCGGTGCCGCGTTGGTCGGGAATGGTCGTCGACGCGCGCATTGACCGCATCATGAAAAAGTTCAACATCGAGCCGGAGGGACTCACGGCGGACGCGGCCGCGCTCGAGACGCGCATCGTGCGGGCGCGCATGCCGGAAGAGGCCGATCTCGAGCTCGGCGGACTCCGGGCCTCATTTGCCGACCAGTTTGCAGCCCTGCGCACGACGGCTTCACGGGTCGACCCCACCGTAATCCGCACGGTCGCCACGCAGCGTGATCGCGCGCTCGCGGGGGTCGAGCGCATTGAGCGCAAGCTGGTTGCGGCGCTGCGCCGGCGGATGCAGGTCGAGTTGGGGCAGCTCGCTGTGGCACGCGCGGCCATCGCCCCGGGCGGGAAGCCCCAGGAGCGGGTGCTGTCCGCCGTGTCGTTTCTCGCGCGACACGGTCCACCCTTGCTCGACGCCGAGCTCGCGGCGGCAAACGCCTGGTACGCCGGGGCCCTTGAGGGCGCCCGCGTGTCCGCGTAGACTCGTCCCATGGGTTTCCTCGTTGTCATTCTCGTGATCGCGCTGATGATCCCGGTCCTCGCGATTCTTTTCGACTCGCCGATCGGACGCGCCATCGCGCGCCGGCTCGAAGGCCCTGCGCCGGAAGCGCCTGGTTTGGCCGATCTCGCGCGCAAGGTGGAACTGCTCGAGTCGGAAGTAGATGATCTGTCTCGCGGGATGACCAGCCTGCGCGACGAAAACGCCTTCCTGCAGCGACTGTTCGAAGAGGGGGCCGAGCGACGGGCTCTCCCGCCTTCGAGCGACCCCTGAGTAGCCGCCAGTCCTCCCGGCCGGCCGTCACGGTCGCCGCGGGAATTCTCGCAAGCCGCCTGATCGGCCTCGTACGCGGTCTGGTATTCGCCAGATATTTCTCGACCTCGGCGGCGGCAGACGCGTTCACCGCAGCGCTTCGCATTCCGAATCTGCTGCAGAATCTCTTCGGCGAAGGAGTGCTCTCCGCCTCCTTCATTCCGGTGTACGCTGGCTTGCTCGCGCAAGGCGAGCGGGACCGCGCACGCCGCGTCGCCGGCGCCGTGCTTGCGCTGCTCGCACTCGTCGTATCCGTGCTGGTGCTCGTGGGCGTGCTCGCCACGCCCTGGCTCATCGAGCTCATCGCACCCGGGTTCGCCGGTGCCACTCGAGAGCTGACGGTCCGGCTTGTCCGGATTCTATTCCCGGGCGCGGGCATCCTCGTGCTGTCGGCCTGGTGTCTCGGCATCCTGAACAGCCATCGCCGTTTTTTCCTCTCGTACGTGTCGCCGGTGATCTGGAACGTGGCCATCATTGCCGCACTCCTCGTGTACGGCCCGGGGTCGGCGCTCGACCAGCTTGCCGTGACGGCGGCGTGGGGTTCGGTGGTGGGATGCGCGCTCCAGTTTCTCGTGCAGGTGCCGACGGTGCTCCGGCTCACCGGAGGGGTGCGTCCGGTGCTCGATGTCGCGTCAGAGCACGTGCGCACCGTGGTCCGTTCGTTCATGCCCGCGTTCGTGGGCCGCGGTGCCTATCAGCTCAGCGCCTACGCCGACATGTGGCTCGCGTCGAAGGTGGCGGAAGGCGCGGTAGCTGCGCTCGGCTACGCGCAGAACGTGTATATGCTGCCGGTGAGCCTGTTCGGCATGGCGGTGTCTGCCGCAGAGTTGCCGGCGATGTCGAGTGCGATGGGAAGCGAGCACGAGCGCAGCGCCTACCTTCGAACGCGGCTCGACGGCGGGCTCCGCCAGATCGCGTATTTTGTGGTGCCGTCGGCGATGGCATTCGCGGCGCTCGGGCACGTCATTGCCGGTGTGCTGTACCGCGGCGGCCGGTTCGGTGATGCGCAGAGCCGCTACGTCTGGATCATCCTGGCGGGGTCGGGCGTCGGGCTGCTCGCGTCGACCCTCGGACGCCTCTACTCCTCCACGTACTATGCGCTCAAGGACACGAGGACGCCGCTCCGGTTTGCCCTCGTTCGCGTGGCGCTCACGATTCTTCTGGGCTACGCGGCAGCGCTGATGCTGCCCGACCTGCTGCACGTCGAACGCCGGTGGGGCGCCGCCGGCCTGACAGCGTCCGCCGGGGTCGCGGGGTGGGTGGAATTCGCACTCCTCCGGTCGCGGCTCAATCGCCGAATTGGAGTCACCGGTTTGCCTGCGGCACTGCTGCTGCGCCTCTGGTCGGCGGCGGCCATCGCGGCAGGGGCCGGGTGGGCGGTACTGCTGGCCACCCCGGCGCTCGGTGTTCGAGTGGGCGGATTGCTGGTGCTGGGAACCTTCGGCGCGGTCTACGTGTTGACGACCTACGCCTTCGGCGTAGCTCACGCACGGACGTTTCTCGGCCGACTGGCCCGCTGACCCGGCACGATGACTGCTGTTCCTTCAGACGCGCTCCAGCGCAAGCTCGACACTCTCTCCGACAGCCCCGGCGTCTACATCTGGAAGGATGCCGACGGGAAGCCGCTGTACGTCGGCAAGGCGAAGCGGCTCAGCAGCCGCGTACGCAACTACTTCGCCAACGACTTCTTCGACAGTCCCAAGAACCGGCTGCTCATGCGGCTCGTGGCCGACGTCGAGACGATCGTCGTGCCCAACGAAACGCAGTCGCTGATCCTCGAGAACAATTTCATCAAGGAATACCGGCCGCGCTTCAACGTGCGGTTGAAGGACGACAAGAGCTATCCGTCGATCGCGGTCACGGTGGGGGAGTCGTTCCCGCGAGTTCTCGTCACGCGCCGCCGCGACCTTCCGGGCGCCCGATATTTTGGCCCCTATACCGACGTCGGGCAGCTCCGGCGTACGCTCGCCATCATTCGCCGGCTCTACACCGTGCGGAGCTGCGCGGACAATATTGTCGTCCCCACGCGCGACCGGCCGTGTCTCGACTATCACATCGGGCGGTGTCTGGCACCGTGCGTGGGGTGGCAGGCCGAGGCGGACTATCGAAAGATGGTCGACGACGTGCTCGGCTTCCTCGAAGGACGCACACAGGACGTGCGTCTCCGGGTCCGTGACGCGATGTTCGCGGCGAGCGAGCGCGAGGACTATGAGCGCGCGCGTGAGCTGCGCGATGCGCTCAAGTGGCTCGAGAAGCTGGAGGAGCCGTCCGCAGTTGAAGTGATCGGCACCGGCGATGCCGATGTCATCGGCTACGCCCGCGACGGCGATGATGCCGTCTGCGTGCTCGTTCGTGTGCGCGACGGACGCGTGATCGGGCGCGAGCACCGATTCTTCGAAGGAGTTGACGAAACCGAGGACGACGAGATCCTCGGCAACTTTCTCGTACAGTATTACGCCATCGCTGTAGGGCGTGCGCGCCGGCTTGTGGTCCCGTTTCCACCAGCTGATTGGGACGCGCTGCGCGAGATCTTCGCGGCCGCCGACTGGTCGATTCCGCAACGCGGTATCGCGCACCGCTGGCTCGAGCTCGCTGACACCAACGCCCGGCATCTGATGGAGAGCCTGCGCCTTGAATCGTTCGAGACCGAGGAGCGAGCGGAAGATCCCGTTTATGCGCTTGGCCGCGACCTTGGGCTGTCGACTGTGCCGCGCAGCTTTATCTGCGTCGACATCTCGCACAACCAGGGCCGCGATACGGTCGGATCCCTCATCTGGTTCGAAGCCGGACGCCCGAGGAAAAGTGAGTACCGGAAATTCAAAATTCAGGGGATCGGACAGCACGACGACTTTGCCGCGATCGCCGAGGTGCTGACGCGTTATCTGACGCGCCGGCGAGACGAAGCGCTCGACATGCCGGACCTGATAGTGATCGATGGCGGCAAGGGTCAGTTGAGCGCGGCGATCGGCGCGGCCGCCGCAGTCGGCGTAACGGAAATACCGATCGTCAGTCTCGCGAAGCGCGAAGAGGAGGTATTCGTGCCCGGCAGGCCGGAGAGCCTTCGCCTGCCGCGGCGGAGCCCGTCGCTCCGGCTGCTCCAGCGCGCGCGCGACGAAGCACACCGCTTTGGGCTCGCGTACAATCGCAAGCGTCGCACGCAACGGACGATCACCTCCGAGCTGCTGAATATTCCAGGCGTGGGGCCGGCGAAGCGCCGGCTGCTGCTCGAACGCTTCGGCAGTCTTGCCGGCGTACGCACCGCCACTGCTCCCGAGCTCAGTGCGCTTCCGGGGTTCTCGACCGGACTTGCCGAGCGAATCATTACCCATCTCAAGGCCAATCCGTGACACCGACGCCCGACTGGATCCTCGAATGCTCGCACTGCGGTGCCACGCGCGACCCCGGAGGACTCCCGTCTGTCTGCGAATGTGGCCAGCCATGGCTGGTGCGCTACCCGACACGCGTGCACACCCTCGTCGATCGGACCGAGATCCGTCGCGGGCGCGGCATGTGGCGCTTCCGCACATTTCTTCCACTTATGCCCGGTGAGATCCCCGTCAGTCTCGGCGAGGGCGATACACCACTGCTCGAGGTTCCGCGGACGGGCGCGTCGATTGGATTGCCGAACCTCCTGCTTAAGGACGAGGGCACGAATCCCACCGGTTCGTTCAAGGCGCGCGGCATCTCGGCGGCCGTGACACGAGCCGTGGCCGCCAGTGCAACCAGCTTTGTGCTGCCCACGGCCGGCAATGCCGGCGTCGCAGCGGCGGCGTATGCGGCACGTGCGGGGTGTACTGTCCGCGTGTACGCCCCGCGAACCACGCCGGCCACTATTCTGACGCAAATCCGCTGGTTCGGCGGCGACCTCGTACTGCTCGACGGTCATATCGGAGACTGCGGAAAGGCCGCTCGCGCGTTCGCGGCCGAAACTGGCGCCGTAGATCTATCCACGCTCCGTGAGCCCTATCGCATCGAGGGTAAGAAAACGCTCGGCCTCGAGCTGGCGCTGCAGCTCAACTGGCGCTTTCCGGATGCGATCATCTATCCGACCGGCGGCGGCACCGGACTCATCGGGATGTGGAAGGCGTTCGACGAGCTGATGATGGCGGGCTGGGTTGAAGGACCAGCGCCACGCATGTATACCGTCCAGTCCACCGGCTGCGCGCCGGTAGTGCGGGCGTTCGAAACCGGTGCCGACCGGGCCGAGCCGTGGCCAGAGCCGTGGACCGTAGCGAGCGGACTTCGTGTGCCGGGGCCGCTGGGCGACCGGCTCATGCTCCGCGCACTGCGCGCGAGCGGCGGCGGGGCTGTCGCGATTGACGATGCAGTGTTGGCGGCCGATGCGCGGGACATTTCAGCACGAGAAGGACTCGACCTGTCGCCCGAAGGCGGCGCCGCATTCTCGGCAGCGCGAATGCTGCGCGAGCGCGGTGACCTCAGTGAAACCGAGCGCGTGGTGGTATTCAACACGGGGGCAGGATGGCTCTACCGGATGCCTGAGACATTCGGCTGAAGTGCGTGTCGCGACTCCCCGCGCGTCCCCCACGCAGCCATTCAAGCCGTCACCTTCCGGGGAGGTCGAGCGTGGAGAGGATGCTTCGACTCGCGGCCGTTGCAACGGCCGCCGCATTGTTTCAGGGGTGCTCGGTCAATTCGCCCGCTGAGCACTTTGGATTCGTCGCGCGACTCGGCCATGACACCGTATCGGTCGAAAGCGTGACGCGACGAGGAAACACACTCGTCAGCGACGAGGTCGATCGTTTTCCGCGCGTGCGGCGGCGGCACACGGAGATCCGTCTGGGAGACGGCGGTACGATCCGCCACCTGATCATGGACATCACGACGCCAAGCGAGCCGGAAAACCAGCGCGAGCGCCGCGTCGTCGCGGATGTGACGTCCGATTCGGTCCACATCACCAAAACAGACCGCAGCGGAACCAGGAATATGGCGTTCGCAACGCGCGGCGGGGTCGCGATGGCGCATGTCCCGCAAATGTACAGTCTCTATGACCTGTATTTCGCTGCCGCGCTCCACCGGGCCGACGCAGCGAAGTCGCCGGTTGGTAAACCGGTCGAGATGCGACAGTTCTACATCGATCGCGAGTTTGATCGCTTCCCGCTCCATCACGGTTCTGTCCGACCACTGCCCGGCGGCAAGGCCGAGATTCAGCACGATTGGCTGTCCGGCATCGGTGAGGCGTCGATCGACTCGGCGCACCGCCTGACGGGTTACTCCGGCGCGCGCACGACGTACAAGGTCGAGGTGCAGCGGCTGAGCGTGGTTCCGGACGTGAAGGCGATCGGCGCTGCGTTCGCAGCGGCGGAGACGCAGCACGGAGTCCAGGCGCAGATGAGTCTTCGAGATACGACTCGGGCCACGGTCGGAAACGCGACGATCACGGTCGACTATGGCCGCCCCATGGCGCGCGGGCGCGAGTTGCTGGGCAATATCATTCCGTACGATCAGGTGTGGCGTACCGGTGCGAACGCCGCGACGCAGATCGATGTCTCGGCGCCGCTGACGATCGCCGGGCTGCGGCTCGTTGCCGGGACCTACACGCTGTGGACCTTGCCGCATGCCAACGGCGCCGAGCTGATCGTGAACAAACAGCATGGGCAGTGGGGAACCAGCTACGACGTCGCATTCGACCTTGGCCGGGCGCCGGTAGCTGTGACGACGGCAGGTGCACCCGTCGAGAAGTTCACCATCTCCATTCTCCCGGGCGACGCGCGTCATGCTGCGCTCGCGTTGGAGTGGGGCGCCTTCAAGTGGACGGCGCCGATCGTCATTCTCTGAAGCGCTCGAGACTCGCAAGCCTGGCCGAGGGGTGTTTGCTTGAGATGCCGGATCCGGTCATATTTCCAAGTCTATGTCGCACGGTCGTTTCGCGATCATCGACCCGGCCGCGGGAATCAGCGGCGACATGCTCCTCGGGGCGCTCGTGGCTGCGGGCGCGCCCGTGGAGTGGCTGCGAAGCCTTCCGCGACGTCTCGGGTATTCGGACGTTTCAGTGGAGATCGCCGAGACCGATCGTGGTGGAATCCGCTGCACCAAGGTGACGGTCCGTCTTCCCGACGGGCGTACCGAGGAGCCGTACCACGAGGTCGCGCCTAACTACGCTCACGCGCACGAGCACTACGAGAACGAGCACCACGAGCATGCCGGTCACGAAGCACCTGCGCACGCGCACGGACACGAACCCAGCAACGACGGTGTTCACCGGCATATCGGTGACCTGATCCAGCAAGTGCGCGCCGCCGAGTTGTCGGAATGGGTTCGGGAACGCGCCATTCGCGCCTTCCGGCTCCTCGGCGAGGCCGAGGGACGGATTCACGGACTGCCGGCGGACGAGGTCGCGCTGCACGAAGTCGGAGCGGTGGACGCGCTGATCGACATCGTAGGCGCGATAGAGGGTTTCGAGGTGCTGGGCCTCCAGACCGTGTACACCCGGCCGGTGGCGCTCGGCAGCGGGTGGGTCAGGGCAGCCCACGGCGTCATGGCGGTGCCGGCCCCGGCCACGGCGCTGTTGCTGGAAGGCCTCGAAATCGGCCCCAGCGGCCCGGTGAGCGGTGAGGCCACGACGCCGACGGGTGCCGTCCTCCTCCGGGTCCTGGCGGCCGGAGCGCCGCCGGAGGCGTGGCGGTGCACCGGGTCGGCCTGGGGTGCCGGAGGCCGGAATCCGGCCGGATACGCCAATGCACTGCGGCTGATCATCGGTGAGTCTGCGCCGGAAGCCGGTGACATCATCATGATGGCGACGGATATCGACGACCTCTCGCCGGAGTACATCGAGCCTTTGCGCGAGGCAATGACCGCCGCCGGGGCAATCGACGTGCAGGTGTGGGCGAGCCAGATGAAGAAGGGGCGCACCGGATTTCGCGTCGAGGCGCTGGCCGCTCCAGCGGACGCCGACCGAGTCACCGCCGCCGTCTTCCGGCACAGCACCACGGCGGGCCTTCGGCGGTGGCGGGCTGAGCGGGTGACGATTCGGCGCGAAGTGATCGAGGTCACCGCGCACGATGGCACGCCGGTGCGTGTGAAATTGCTTCATGGGCCTGGCGGGCTCGCAGCCAAGCCCGAATTTGACGATGTTGCGGCGCTCGCCATCAGTTCGGGGCGGCCGGCGCACGAGCTGGCAAGGGAGTTGCAATGGCAGGCGCTGCGCCTGGCTGGCGGCCAGTCCGCCGGCGGGCCTGAGACCCAGAACACCAAGGAGTCATGATGAAAGTTCTTTCGGCAGCGTTGTTGCTCACCGCCGGTTCGGCGGTGTCCGCAGCTGCACAGCAGCCCGTTCTCGATTCCGCTGTCGCCGCCGCGGTCGGGGGCTACACCACACGCTATCTGGAGCCTGATTGCAAGCTCTCGAAGGGTCATTTCAAGGTCAGCAGTGGCGCCACCTACCTGAAAACCTCGGTAGAAACCCCGATTCCCGAGAATAGGGAACGCGCCCTCGAGTCCGGCAATCGGGTCATCCTCGAGGCGATCACGCAGAACGGCCAGGACAAGAACGCGGCTGCCTGGTACTATCTCGGCCGCATCTACTTGCGTCGCGGTGATGTTGCGGGAGCGGATTCGGCCTTCAAGCGGGCTCAGGCACTCGCGCCCGACTGCTCTGCGGACATCATGAAATTCCGCAAGGTTGCATTCGCGCCGATCGTCAATCGCGGGACCGAATTCTCGAAGAACAAGCAGGACGACTCGGCGATGGTCTATTATCGGCGGGCCGCCATGTGGTATCCGCAGTCCGCGGTTCCCGCGTCGCGATTGGCCGCGCTGTTCGCCGGCCGGCAGATGGATGACAGCGCGCTGGTGTACTACGATGCGGCGTTGAAGGCGACGACCACGACCGACACCGCGGATGTCAAGCTCCGGGATCTCACTGCATTCAATCGCGCGCTTCTGCTCACCCGGGCACAGCGCTATCCGGAGGCCACAGCCGCATTCGAGCAGTACCTCGCGTGGCAACCGGGGGACGCGGATGCACAGAAAGGCATGATTCAGGCGCTGCGTGGTGCGGGCAAGGCGGACAGTGCCGCTGCGCTCGAAAAGAAGTTCGGCGTGACGGTGGGCGGCGGTGCCAGCACGGTGGACACGGGGGCAGTAGCCGTTTACAACAAGGCGGCTACGGCGTTCAACGCCAAGCAATACGCCGCTGCGGCAAGCGCGGCGGAGTCGTTTCTAGCTACGGTACCCAATAACCGCGAGGCGCTCTATATCCGGGCTCAGTCACTCCTGGAGCTCAAGAAGGGCTCCGAGGCGGTGAAGGCGGCCAATGCATTGCTCGCCGTGGATCCGATGAGCGAGACCGCCGTATCACTCCTGGGCGCGGCATACGCGGTTAC
>JBDTQV010000009.1:0-19272 GCA_039932015.1 Gemmatimonadota bacterium
GGCGCACGCACTGCGCGGACCGAGGATTGGCCCGGCGAGGGGGGCGGAATCACGGTCGGAAGCTGCGCCGCGAGAGGCGACGAACCGGCGAGCAGCGCGCAGAGCGCAATGCTCGTGTGAGTGAACGTGATCATCGGGCGTACCGGTGAAAGTCTCCATTGCCGCCGATCACGAGAAAGCCGTCGTCGAGCAGGATGGGCGCGACATCGACCGGGCGCCAGACGGCAATGCGCCACAACTCGCGTCCGTCGCCGTCGAGTCCGCGGACAGTGCCGTCGGCCCCGCCGACCAGAAAACCGTCCTGATAGAGCGTCGGGCCCGCCGTGGCGGGCCACGCAAGTGTGGCGAATTGCTCGGCGGCGCCGCTTGAGATCGCGACACGATAGAGCGACCCGATTCGCGTCATGACGAACGCCGTGTCTCCTCGGAGCGCGGGTGCCGTGAACGCCGGCGCGTCGAGGCGGGCGGTCCAGACCCGCGAGAGGTCACTGATGCGGAGCGCCACGATCGTCGAATCGGTGGTCGCGCCGATCAGCAGATCGCCGGACTCGCGCCACCCGCCGAGCACGACGCCGCGCATCGGGCGGCGCTGCAGGATGCTGCCGTCCGCGGGCGACATGAGATAGATCGAATCGAGCGAGGCGACGACGATGCGATCGCCGGCCGGCACCGCGCTGCTCCGTGCGACACCGATCCGGCGGCGCCACCTCAGTTTTCCGGTGGCTGGCTCAAGCGCCACCAGCTCGCCCTTTCGGGTCGGCACCAGCAGGAAGCCTCCCACCAGTGAGAGCGGCGCTGCAACCTCACCGACGTCCGCGCTCCACCATTTGCGTCCGGTTGCGGCGCTGAGTGCGACGACGTGACCGATCGGCCGCGCGCTGGCCGCGTAGACCGACGAATCCGCGCGGACGACGCCGCTCAGCAGGGTGCCGGTCAGGCGGAATCCCCACCGAACGCGCCCGCTGTCGAGTGTGATTGCGTGCACCACGCGGTCGACACCTGCGGCGTAAATCATCCCGTCCTGGACCGCCACCGGCGCACCGATGGTGCGGCCCGCGTGGCTGGTCCAGATCTGGGCCGGCGCACCGGCCGTCTGCTCGGCGGGAACGGCCACCGGACCGGGGTGATAGTTGATGCACGCCGCGTTGACGGTCCCTGTGAGCGCCACTAAACTCAACGCTCCCCGGCGACAACTTCTTTTCAGCATGGATTCCGGATGACGGCAGCGCGCATCAGCGAGCTCGGCGCCTTTTTGGCGCAGCAGGTCACCGTACGCGGATGGGTGATCACCACACGCTCGAGCGGAAAGATCGCGTTTCTCGTGCTGCGGGACGGAACGGGCATCGTGCAATGCGTGCTCGCGAAAAAGGAAGTTCAAGAGGATACGTGGGCACGTTTCGGGACGCTCACCCAGGAGGCGAGTGTCGCCGTGACCGGCCACGTGCGGGAGGATGCGCGGTCGCCCGGCGGATTCGAGCTCACCGTGACGGATCTCGCGCCGATCGGACCGAGCGTCGATTTTCCGATCTCGCCCAAGGAACATGGGACGTCCTACCTGTTCGAGCATAGACATCTCTGGCTCCGAAGCCGCCGCCAGGTGGCCATCGCACGGATCCGAAGCGAAGTGGTGCAGTCGATCCGCGACTTCTTCTACGGCCGCGGATTCACGCTGGTTGACACACCCATTCTGACGGGATCGATCGGCGAAGAAGCCGGCAATCTGTTTGCAACCGAGTATTTCGACCTGGGCAAGGCCTATCTCGCACAGACCGGTCAGCTCTACGGCGAGGCGGCGGCGGCGGCGCTCGGCCGGATCTATTGCTTCGGTCCTACCTTCCGGGCCGAAAAGTCGAAGACGCGCCGGCACCTGACCGAGTTCTGGATGGTCGAGCCGGAAGTCGCGTTCAACGACTCGAACGATAACATGCGGCTGCAGGAAGAGTTCGTCAGCTACGTCGTGGGACGGGCGCTCGAGCGCAAGGCGGAGGAGCTGAAGGAGCTCGAACGCGACACGGCGCCGCTCGAACGGGTGCAGGCACCGTTTCCACGAATCTCGTATACCGATGCCGTCACCCGGCTCAACGGCCTTGGCTCCGACCTGCAGTGGGGCCACGATCTCGGTGGCGACGACGAAACGCTCCTTGCGCGCGAGTTCGATCGGCCGGTGTTCGTCTTCAACTACCCAAAGGAAGTCAAGGCGTTCTACATGAAGGAGAACCCCGAGGATCCGCGCACCGTGCTCGGGAACGACTGCCTGGCGCCCGAAGGCTACGGCGAGATCATCGGCGGTTCACAGCGGGAAGACGACTACGACCGGCTGCTCGCGAGAATCCAGGCGCAGGGGCTCGACCCCGAGGCATACGGTTGGTATCTGGACCTTCGGCGGTACGGCACGTTCGTCCACTCGGGCTTTGGGCTCGGGCTCGAGCGAACCGTCGCGTGGATCTGCGGGCTCCCGCACATTCGCGAGGCGATCGCGTTTCCCCGGCAGATTCACCGGCTCTACCCGTAGGCCGGCGTTAGGCGGGCGAGCCCCTGACGCGCGGGCAGCCTGCTGCGCGGCGGACAGGCGGTCCGCCGTCTTCCCGTCATCCCGCTTTGACCTCGTCCCAGATCCCGTCGAGTACATCGAGCCCGGCTCCACCGAGTTCGATGCCGCGCTCCTCGGCAATGCGTTCGACGGCTTCGAACCGCGCGCGGAATTTTCGGTTGGCGCGGTCGAGTGCACCAGCCGGCGGGACGCCCGCCTTCCGCGCCAGGTTCACCACCGCAAACAGCAGATCGCCGATCTCATCGGTGAGCGCAGCGGGCGGAGTGGCGATGACGCGGCCGTCCTCCGTCGGTTCATGTCCTGCCACGAGCGCGAGCTCCGCTTCGACCTCGGCCAGCTCCTCGCGCACCTTGGCGGCAGGTCCGGCAGTGTCCGGCCAATCGAACCCCACTGACGCCGCACGCTCCTGCAGTCTAAACGCCATCAGGAGCGCCGGCAGGGCCGCAGGAAGCCCTGCCAGCGTTCCGCCAGGGCGCTCGCGGCGCTTGAGCTGTTCCCAGGGCTCGGCCGGTCCGAGGTCGAACAGGTGAGGATGCCGCCGCCGCATCTTCCGCTCGACATCCGCGGCCAGATCGGCGGCTGAGCATTCGCCCTGCTCTTCGGCGAGCACGAGCTGCCAGGCGAGGTGGAGCATAAAATCGCCGAGCTCTTCGCGTATCCGTGCGGGGTCGTTTTCGGCCAGCGCCTGGTCCAGCTCGAGCACTTCCTCTACCAGATACGGGCGAAGCGTTTCACGGGTTTGCACCCGGTCCCAATCGCACCGGACGCGCAGGTCGCGCACGACGTCCATGACGCGCCCAAGCGCTGAATTCTCTTGCATTTAGTCTCCGGGGCGGTATGATTCGCGCCGTCGTGACGCACTCCTCCGCCGATGTTGACGCCGTCGCCCGCGCGTGGGTCGACGTGGATCTGGCCGCCATCGTCGCCAACGCCCGCCGCGTGGCCGAAGTGTCCGGCGCTCGCCTGCTGCCGATGGTCAAAGCTAATGCCTACGGGCTGGGTGCCGTTTCAGTCGTACGGGCGCTCGAGCCGCTGAATCCCTGGGGATATGGGGTGGCGACAATCGAGGAGGGACGGGAGCTGCGGTCGGCCGGCATCGGCCGGCCGCTCGTTGTATTCACGCCGGTGTTGCCCGGCTGGATCGACGCCCTCCGCCGCTACGACCTGACGCCGCTGATCGGCGACCTGCCCGCCCTGCACGCATGGCTGGCGGCGGCTCCCGGCCACCCGTTTCACATCGGGATCGACACCGGGATGGCGCGCGCGGGATTTCCGCATTTGGATCGCGCCGCGCTGGACGCCGTGGGTGAGCTGGTGCGCCGCTCACGGGCGTACGCCGGCGTTTGCACGCATTTCCACAGCGCGGATACCGACCCGGCGGCGACCGCGTTGCAGTGGGAACGTTTTCAGGCCGCGATCGCAGCGATCGGGCCGCGGCCACCGCTCATCCACGCGGCCAACAGCGCCGCGGCACTCGCTGGACAGCGCTACGCGGGTGATCTCGTCCGGCCCGGAATTTTTCTCTATGGCGGCGCGGTCGGGAAACATGTTCCGAACCCCGTCGCTGCTCTTCGCGCTCGGGTTGTCGCCGTTAGAACGGTCTTGCCCGGTGAATCGGTGAGTTACGGCGCGACCTGGCGTCCGGATAAACCCGTGACGATCGCGACCCTGGGCATCGGCTACGCCGATGGTGTTCTCCGGTCCCTGAGCGGCCGCGGCGTCGTGGAGCTCGGCGGAAACCGGGTGCCGATCTGCGGCCGGGTGACGATGGATATGACGCTCGCCGCTGCGCCGGCGGGCGCCGCGGCAGGCGATGTGGCGACCGTCTTTGGCGGAGTGGTCACGCTCGATGAGCAGGCCGCGTCCGCCGGTACGATCGCGTATGAGCTGCTCACCGCAATCGGCCCGCGTGTGCACCGGCGGTACCACTGAGCGTCATGAACCCGGGCGCCCACGGATCACGTATGAATGACGATGGGAGAACACGCTGATGCGGCGGGCGGCGATCATCGTGCTGGATGGCCTTGGCATCGGACCCGCGGCCGATACCGCTGCGTACGGCGACGGCGGCAGCGACACCCTCGGCAATGTTGCGCGTGCCGTCGGCGGGCTGCGGATGCCGAATTTCGAGGCGCTGGGCCTCGGCTGCTGCGCACCCATCGCGGGAATCGAAGCGGTGGGGCATCCGCTTGGCGCGTATGGTGTCTGCGAGCCGGCGAGTCCGGGTAAGGACAGCACGACGGGCCACTGGGAAATCTGCGGCCAGATCCTGGAGCGCCCGTTCCCAACGTACCCGAACGGATTTCCCGCCGAAGTGATCGAGGAGTTCTCGCGGCGGACCGGGCGCGGCGTGCTGGGGAACAAGGCGTCGTCGGGCACCGAAATTCTCGATCAGCTGGGCGACGAGCACGAGCGGACCGGCAGCTGGATCGTGTACACGTCGGCGGACAGCGTCTTCCAGATTGCGGCCCACGAGTCGGTCGTTCCGCTCGCCGAGTTGTACGAGGGATGCGAAACGGCCCGCGAGATGCTTCGCGGCGCGAACGGCGTCTCGCGCGTGATCGCTCGGCCGTTCACCGGGCACTCCGGCGCATGGGTGCGGACGCCCAATCGGCGTGACTTCAGCCTGCTGCCGCCGGGGCCCACGCTGCTCGACCGCCTCGCAGACGCCGGCATTCCGCGGCTCGGTGTCGGGAAGGTCGACGATCTGTTCGGCGGGCGCGGCATCACGAGCGAGCATACCGCGACGAATGGCGCTGCGTACTGGCTGATCGAGGAAGGTCTTCGCACGCTGCCGCACGGCCTGCTGTTCGCGAACGTCATCGAGTTCGACCAGTCCTGGGGCCATCGAAACGACGTGGCGGGATTTCACCGCGGACTGACGGAGCTGGATGGCGCCCTGCCGCGGCTGCTCGCCAACGCCCGGGACGAGGACCTCGTTATCTTTACCGCCGATCACGGCAACGACCCGACGACGCCTTCCACCGACCACGCCCGCGAAGTGGTGCCGCTGCTCGTCGCCGGCCCGCGGGTGCGGCCCGCGGCCCTCGGCCGGCGCACGACGTTCGCCGACATCGGCCAGACGGTGGCTGCATTTCTGGGGACCGACCCGCTGCCCGCGGGCGTCTCGTTCCTGCACGAGGTATGGAGTGACTGATTCGCTGATCGAAGCCGCGCGGCGCGTGCAGCAACAGGCGTACGCGCCGTATTCGCACTACCGCGTCGGCGCCGCGCTCGAAAGCGAGGACGGCGGCGTCTACGTGGGGTGCAATGTCGAGAATGCGTCGTACGGACTCACTATCTGCGCTGAGCGTGCGGCGCTCGCAGCCGCGATTGCGGCCGGCGCGCGGCGATTCCGGCGTGCCGTCGTCGTGACGGACTCCGACCCGCCGGGTGCGCCGTGCGGCGCATGCCGCCAGGTACTCAACGAATTCGGCGCGGACATGATCGTGGAGGCCATCGGGCCGACACGCCAGCTGCGGTGGTCGCTCAGTGAGCTGCTGCCGGCCGCCTTCGGCCCGGAGCAGCTCGCGTGACCGGTCACCGCGCCCTTCCCGTGGTCGGCGTCCTGGCCGCGTTCGTGCTCGTTCTGGCAGGTTGTCAGGAGAAGCTCGCGGCACCAGGCGAGTGTCCCGGCATCTGCCCAGGCGATCGTAGTGAGATCCGCGACACAACCCTGCTGCCGGTGTTCGGCCGAGACTCGACGTACACCGGCTATATCGCGGCGGGGCAGGGAGCGTCGCTGCGCCTCTCCAGCGGACTCGGCGGCGTGCAGGAACGGGGTGTCGTGCGCTTCGTGCCGCGGCCCGATTCGGTGACGATCAATGCTAAGCAGTACCCGTATACGATCGACTCGGTGGCGCTCAGCGTTGCGCTGCAGGCGCGCGATCCGGCGGCGACGAACCTGCAGCTGGTGTTTTATCGGCTGCCGTCGCCAAGGACCGTCGACTCGACGCGGACCTTTGCCGACATCGAAAGCGCGCTCTTACCGGCCAACGTGATCGACAGCGTGCCGATTCCCGATTCACTCCGCGCCGGGACGATTCGCCGAGTGTTCGCCGGCGCCGATCTCGCGCGCATCGCGCTTCCGCCGGCGGACTCCGGCGTGCTCGCGCTCGGTCTCCGTCTGTCGTCGTCGAGTCCAACCGGCGTGCGGATCGGTTCCGGTAGCGCCGGATCGCTCGCACCAAGCTTCGTGACGTATTTCACCGCCCAGATCGCCGATACAGCCCTGCAGCGGCAGCCGCCGCTCCCGCGGCTCATCGCATACAATGGGTTCGTTGCGTCGGTGTCGGCGCCGGTCGACAACTCGACAATCACCGTTGGCGGCGCTCCGTCCTCTCGTGCGCTGATCCGTTTCGAGATTCCGGCGAGGCTGCGAGATTCGACCAGCATCGTACGCGCGACGCTCGAGCTTACGCCGGTCGCGCCTATCGGCGGCCTGCCGGCCGATAGCGTGGCACTCGACATCCGCGCCGTGCTCGCGGATCTCGGCGCCAAGTCGCCGCGCCTGGCCAACATCCCGTCGCAGATCGTGATCGCGCCGCTGCTCGTGGGATCCAGCGATACGGTCCGCGTGGATATCACGTCGCTGGCGGACCTCTGGCAGCCGCCCAACCGGCTGCCGACGGCGTTGTTCATTGCCCTGCAGCCGGAAGGTGCGAGCTTCACGCGCGCCGTGTTCGGATCGACCCGCAACGGCGTCGCAATTCGCCTGCGGCTCACGTACGCCATCCCGTTCCCCTTCGAGACTCCGTAAGTGCGCCGACTCCTTCCCCTCGCTCTCGCCGTTGCGCTGCCCGCCTCGCTTGCCGCGCAGTCATCCGAGTTCGGCACCCGCGGCCTCGGCGTTCCGGGGCGCGAGCAGTCGACCCGCACGCTCGCGACGGGCGGGAGCTTCGGGCTGTTCGACCCAGGGTCGCCGCTGAACCCGGCCGCGTTGACCGAAGTCACGCTGCTGACCGCCGCGTTCACCGCGTTGCAGAATTTCCGTATCTCGAAGGCGCCGAACGCGCGCGAGACGGGTCGCGACACGCGGTTTCCCCTGCTGAGCGTCACCGGGCCTGTCGGACGGCGGCCGTTTGCCGTTGGCGTCAGCCTCTCGAACTACACCGACCGAGACTACAGCGTCGCGACCACGAGTGCGCTCGTGCTCCGCGGCGTGCCGGTGACCAGCTTCGACACGCTCACCTCGCGGGGCGGACTCAATGACATCCGGCTGGCGGGCGCGTGGCGTGCGCCGGGCGGGTGGAATCTGGGCGCGGCCTTTCATGTCATTACCGGATCCGCGCGCACGGACCTTCGGCGCGGGTTCTCGGACACGGCATACCGCTTCGTGCGCCAGCAGTCCGAGATCTCGTACGCCGGCACCGGAGTGTCCCTCGGCGTGACGCGTGCGTTCGGTCCGCGACTCATTTTTGCGGCGATGGCGCGGAGTGATGGACACGCCAATATCGATCGCGACTCGACGAGGGTGAGCCAGGTTGGCTTGCCGGCAACGATCGGCGCGGGGCTCCGGTGGCACCCGGTTGCGCGGCTCGATCTCGCGGCTCAGGGAATTTTCCGGAGCTGGTCCGCCGCCGATGCCGGTCTGGTCGCCGGCGGCGGCACCGGTGCGAAGAACACCATGGAGCTCATGCTGGGTGGAGAGTACGCGTCGGACGTACGCCGGCCGTACCGGCGCCCACTCCGCTTCGGTGTTCACTATGCCCAGCTGCCGTTTCCGCTCGTAACCGGTGAGCGGCCGAGCGAGCTCGGTGTTGCCTTGGGCAGCGGGCTCCGGTTTGGCCAGGACCGCGCGGGGGTCGATCTGTCGGTGGAGCATGTGTGGCGGAGGGAAGGCGCGGCGTATCGCGAATCAGCGTGGCTCTTCTCACTCGGGGTGTCGGTGCGCCCGCAGGGGCCAATCGGACGATGAAGCGGGTGTACATCGAGACCTACGGCTGCCAGATGAACGTGGCAGATACCGAGCTCATGCTTGGCATCCTCGGGCGCGACGGATACGAGCGCGCCGAGCGGCCGGAGGATGCGGACGTGATGCTCGTGAACACATGCGCGGTGCGCGACAATGCCGAGCAACGGGTGATCGGGCGCGTCGGCGAGCTGCAGCGCTTCAAGCGGCCGGGCGATGTGCTCGGCGTTGTGGGTTGCATGGCGCAGCGCCTCGGTTCCACACTGCTGGAACAGGTGCCGCGGGTGGATCTCGTGGTCGGCCCGGACGCCTATCGCAATCTCCCCGAGTTGCTGGGGCACGCGGCCACCGGTGTCCGCGCCGCGGACGTCGAGTTCCGCTCGTGGGAGCATTACGAAGACGTGCCGCCAGTCCGCGACGGGGGCGCGACGGCGTTCGTGACGGTGCAGCGCGGCTGCGACTACAAGTGCACCTTCTGCATCGTACCGTACACGCGCGGCCCCGAGCGCAGCCGCAGCATGACCGACGTGGTGCGCGAGATCGCGACGCTGGCCGCGTCGGGCACGAGTGAGGTGACCTTGCTGGGGCAGACCGTCAACAGCTATCACGACGGCACAAACGATTTTGCCGATCTGTTGCGCGCAGTGGGCGCGGTGGACGGCATCCGGCGCGTGCGATTTACCAGCCCATACCCCACTGATTTCACGGCCCGTGTGATCGACGCCATGGCGACGACGTCCGCGGTGTGCGAGCATGTCCACCTGCCGGCGCAGAGCGGGTCGAATGCGGTACTGCGGCGGATGCTGCGGCGGTATACCCGCGAACGCTATTTGGAAGTGGTGGCCGCCCTCCGCGACGCGATTCCCGGTCTCACACTCTCGACCGATCTCATCGTCGGTTTTCCGGGCGAGACGGACCAGCAGTTCGAAGAGACGCTCGATCTGGTCCGCACTGCCGATTTCAGCGACGCGTACACCTTCAAGTATTCGGTCCGCGACGGCACGCCTGCGGTACGACTGAAGGATCATGTGGACGACGATGTCGCGTCCGAGCGTCTGCAGCGCCTCATCGAGGTGGTCCGCGCGGGTACGCGGCGGAAGAATGCTGCGCGGGTCGGCGAGGTGCATGAAGTGCTCGTCGAGCGCGTCGCCCGCAGGGGCAACATGCTGCTGGCGCGCACCCGTGGGAATCAGCTGGTGCTGCTCGATCTGCCGGTTTCGGAGATCGGGTCATACCATACGGTTCGTCTGACGGGTACTACTGGTTCGACATTCACCGGCGTCGTCGTCACGACCATGGCCTCATCCAGGCTGGCTGTCCTATGATGATTCGAAATCTCGTCGAAGAGCACGTGCTGGCCGCTTACGATACGCTCCGCACCCACTTTCCGGGTTTCTGCGGCTGCGCGGTGTGTCGCGGGGACGTGCTCGTGTACGCACTCAACCGGATTCCGGCGCGCTACGTGGCGACGCGGGAAGGCGGCATTCTGACCGAGGTCTCGCTCGAGAAGGATCAGTCGCGTGCCGCGATCGACGTGACGATGATGGAAGGATTCCGGAAGGTGTCGCTCGCGCCGCGGTGCGGAAAGAAACCGGCCGCGCCCGCCTGAGCCGGGTGCGGCCGTGAGGCCGCGTGCCGGCGTGCTGCTTCCGCTCTTTTACGGGGCCGGTCTTGCGACCGGCCTCTTGCGTTTTGGGGATCCGTCCGGCGCTGTGCTGATGCTGCTTGCCGCCGCACTGGTCTGTCTTCGGCGGCCGCTCCCGGCGCTGCTTGCCAGCGTCGCCGGAGTCGGTGCGCTTTCCGGAACGATTGCGCTCGCGGCGGACGGGCGCGGGTGCGCCGCGGTGTTGCCGGAGGGATCCGTTTCGCTCGAACTCGTCGCGCTGGATCCGGTGTTCGATGGCGGGCTCGGACGCGCCCGCCCGAACGCGGGATGTCGCGGTGCGGTGGTGACGCGTTGGCCCGGCGCCACGATCGTCGAGGCCGGAACCCGCGTGCACGTCACCGCCCGATGGATTCCGCGCCGCTCCGGAACGGCACCGGCGAGCGGAACGCTGGTCGTAGGGTCCGCGAAGCCAGCCGGCGCGGCGCCCACCGTGGCGGAGCGCATCCGAACCGCCACGGCCCGTTCAATCCGGCGGCTGTACGGCACGCGCGCGCCTGTTGTCGGCGCGCTCGTGCTGAACGCACGCGGCGAGCTGGACACCGAGCTGCGCGACCGGTTCGTGCAGTCGGGCCTGGTGCACATTCTTTCGATCTCCGGGTTTCATGTCGGACTGATCGCCGCGTGGGTGGTGCTGATTGCGCGTGCGGTCGGAGCCGGGCGGCGCGTCGCGCCTGGCGCTGGCGCGGGTGCGGCAATCTCGTACGTGGCGCTGCTGGACTGGCCGGCTCCGGCCACACGGGCCGCCGCGCTCGCCACGCTGCTCGCCGTGTGTCTGGCCCGCCAGCGCCGGGTTCAGGCCGACGCGATGCTCGCCTTCAGTTGCCTCGTCGTCATGCTGGTCGATCCGTGGTCCGTCCTTGCGCTGGGCGCGTGGCTCAGTGCCGGCGCACTCTGGGGGGCAACGCGGTTCACGCGCTGGAGCGATCGCGCCTTCGGCGAGGGCCACTGGCCCCGAACGCTCTTCTCGTCGATCGGTGCGACGCTCGCCACCGCGCCGCTCACCGCGGCACTGCTTGGCACCGTCGCGCCCATCGGTATCGCCATCAATTTCGCGGCGATTCCCGTGGCCGCCGTCGCCGTGCCTGGTGTGCTCGCCAGTCTCGCGGCTGATCAGGTCTCGCACGGGCTCGCATCCGCGTTTGCCGGAGGGGCGGGCCTGGCACTCCACGGGCTCGAATTGCTCGCCCGGCTTGGGTCGAGCATTCCGGGGGGACACCTGCTGAACGAGCCCTCAGCGGCAGCGGCGTTGCCATGGGCTCTGGGGCTGCTGGTGACGCTCTGGGCCATCGGCCGCCGAAACACCCGTACCGAAGCGGCGAGACGCGCCGGCTGGGCGCTCGCGATCGTCTCGTGGAGCGGGATCGTTGCCACCCGCTGGTCCGCGACTGACGCCGCTACCGGGCTGACGTTACATTTTCTCGACGTGGGGCAGGGCGATGCCGCCGTCCTGCGGACCCCCGGCGGCCACTGGGTTCTCATCGACGCCGGTCCGATCATCGGGCGCGAGGACGCAGGCCGGCGCGTCGTGCTGCCGTTTCTGGCTCGCCATGGGGTGACCCGCCTCAGCGCCGTCGTGATCTCGCACGCGCACGCGGACCACGTTGGCGGTGCCGCCGCCGTCCTCACTCGCGTGCCCGCAGACGCAGTGCTCGAGCCCGGGCGTCTTTACGCCGACCCCGCGTATTACGGCTTTCTGGACGCGGTGGCGGCACACGGCGATCCCTGGCACGTGGCGCGTGCCGGCCAGCGATTCGCGCTCGACGGCGTGACGTTCACGGTCCTGCATCCGGACACGACGTGGGCCGAATGGGGCACCGACCTCAACGAGGATTCCGCGGTCCTTCGCGTCGAGTATGGCGCATTCAGCGCGCTTTTTGCGGGTGACGCGGGGATTCCGGCGGAACACCTGCTCGCCGGACACGTCGGCGCGGTCGACCTGCTCAAGGTCGGGCATCACGGCAGCCGAGGCGCGTCAGGAGATGCGTGGCTCGACGAGCTGGCGCCGCGCGCAGCGATTGTGAGCGTCGGGCGCCGGAACCGGTACGGACACCCGGCGCCTGAAGCGCTCGAGCGGCTCGCCCGCCATCATGCCGACGTCTGGCGGACCGATCGCGAAGGCACCATCACCGTCACCACCGACGGCCGCCGGATGACGGTGCGCGGCAGTCGCGGCTCAGTCACTTATCCCGTCGAATGAGGCAGAATCGCGTGCAGACGTCCTTCACGACCATCGAGCGCTTCATTCTCGACCAGGAAGACCGCTACCCCGAGGCGACGGGCGAACTGTCGAACCTGCTCTACGACATCGCGCTCGCGTGCAAGGTGATCGCCGCGTCGATTCGCCGCGCCGGGCTCGTCAACATTCTCGGCTCAGCCAACGCGCAGAACGTTCAGGGCGAGGAGCAGCAGAAGCTCGATATTCTCGCCAACGAGACCATCAAGAACTGCCTCAGCCACACCGGCCGCGTCTGCGTGATGGGATCGGAAGAGGAAGAGGACATCATTCCGGTGCCGGTCGACATGCAGGCGGGCAAGTACGCCGTGCTGTTCGATCCGCTCGACGGCTCGTCCAACATCGACGTCAACAGCGCCGTCGGGACGATCTTCAGCATCTACCGCCGGGTGTCGCTCGAGGGCCGCGGCACCGTGGAAGACGTGCTGCAGCCAGGGGTGCGGCAGGTCGCGGCGGGATACGTGATGTATGGGTCGAGCACGATGATGGTGTACACGACCGGGCAAGGTGTACACGGCTTCACGCTCGATCCCACCATCGGCGAATTTCTGCTCTGCGCGCCGCGCATCGTGACGCCGCGCGTCGGCAAATACTACAGCGTGAATGAGAGCAACTTCGCGCGATGGGATCGCGGGGTCCAGCGCGCGGTGGGCGGTCTGCACGGCGACCGGCCCGATGAAATCAAAGGCAAGAACAGCCGCTATATCGGCTCGCTGGTTGCGGATTTTCATCGGAACCTGATCTCCGGCGGCATCTTCATGTATCCGGCCGACACCCGGAATGCGCGCGGCAAGCTCCGCCTCCTGTACGAAGCGGCGCCGATGGCGTTCATCGCCGAGCAGGCGGAAGGGTCGGCGACGGATGGCATCAACCGCATTCTCGACATTCAGCCGACCCACCTGCACCAGCGCACGCCGCTCGTGATCGGCTCCCGGCACGACGTCGGCTATGTGGCCGATACGCTCCGCAGCATGCAGCACGCCCGGCCGAGCGGCGCGAACACCGCGTCCATTCTGTGAAGACGGTGTACGGCCCGGGCGACTGGGCCGGCGAACCCGCCACCGATCTTGGTGCGCCCGGTGAGTTTCCCTTCACCCGCGGCGTCTATCCCACGATGTACACCAGCCGCCTCTGGACCATGCGCCAGTATGCCGGCTTCGGGACAGCCGACGAAACGAACACGCGGTTTCGCCGCCTGCTGGCCGGGGGCCAGACCGGCCTCTCCACGGCGTTCGACCTTCCGACCCAGATGGGCTACGACTCGGACCACGCCATGGCGGCGGGCGAAGTCGGGCGGGTGGGCGTGGCGATCGACACAGTCGAGGACCTCGCCGATCTGTTCCGGGACATTCCACTCGATCGCGTCTCGACCTCGATGACGATCAACGCGACGGCCGCCATCCTGCTCGCGATGTACGTCGTGGTGGGCGAGGAACAGGGCGTGCCCCGCGCGAAACTCACCGGCACGATTCAGAACGACGTGCTCAAGGAGTATGTCGCGCGCGGAACGTACATCTATCCCGCCGCGCCATCCCTCCGGCTCATCGCTGACATCTTTCGCTTCGTCAGTGACGAGCGAATGAGCTTCAATCCGATCTCGATCAGCGGCTATCACATGCGCGAGGCGGGTGCGACGGCAGTGCAGGAGGTCGGCTTTACGCTGGCCAATGCCCTGGAGTACGTGCGCGTTGCGGTCGATGCGGGACTCGACGTGAACGCGTTTGGGCCGCGGCTCTCTTTTTTCTTTGCGAGTCATAACGATCTGTTCGAGGAGGCGGCCAAGTTTCGCGCCGCGCGTCGCCTCTGGGCCCGCCTTGCGCGCGAGCGGTTCGGGGCGGACGATGCGACGGCGCGCCTCCGGTTTCACACCCAGACCGGCGGTGTCACGCTGCAGGCGCAGCAGCCGCTGAACAACGTCGTTCGCGTCACCGTGCAGGGTCTCGCCGCGGTCCTCGGCGGCACCCAGTCACTGCATACCAATGCCTACGACGAGGCGCTCGCGCTCCCGACGGCCGAGTCCGCGACACTCGCGCTCCGGACGCAGCAGATTCTCGGCTACGAGAGCGGGGTCAGCCGCACGGTCGATCCGCTTGCCGGCAGCTACTACGTCGAGCATCTCACCGACGCGATCGAAGCGGGAGCGCGCGCGCTCATCGAGGAAGTCGATGCGTTCGGCGGCGCCGCGGCCGCCATCGAGCGGGGTTTCTTCCAGGAAGCGATCGCGCGGAGCGCGTACGAATTCCAGAAAGCGCAGGAGGCGGGGGAGCTGGTCGTGGTCGGAGTAAACCGCTTCACGACTGACGAGGAACCGCCGGTGCTCGAGACCCCGGACTACTCGGCACTCGAGCATCGCCAGCGCGAGCGGCTGGAGCGGGTCCGCGCGGCGCGGGACGGCGGAGCCGTAGCGACCGCGCTCGACGCGGTTTCAGCTGCCGCCGCGTGCGCCGTCCCACTCATGCCACCGATTCTCGACGCGGTACGCCGCCGTGCCTCCGTGGGCGAGATCAGCGACGCGCTCCGCCGGGTATGGGGCGTGTACCGCCCGGCGTTCTGAGCGCGCGGAGCGTCACCTTGAACCGACCCCGTGTGCGCACTTAAGTTTCAGTGCTGTTTCCATTTACAAACCTGAGTGAGCATGCCGACGTACGAGTACGAGTGCCCGGAAGGGCATCAGTTCGAGAAGCTGCAGAAGATGACCGATAAGCCGCGCGCGGCGTGCCCGGTGTGCGGCCGCATGGGCGCACGCAAGATTTCCGGTGGCGCCGGCCTCGTATTCAAGGGATCCGGTTTTTACATCACCGACTACGGCAAGGACGGGAAGGGCCCGCGCAAGCCCGAGGCCAGCGGAGAGGCCCCAGCTAAATCCGAGTCGAAGTCGGATTCGAAATCCGAATCCAAAACTGAAACGAAGAAGCCGGATCCGAAGCCGTCGGCGCCCGCAAAGAAAGCCGGCGAGTGAGCGATACGCTTCGCGCGGAGCTGTCGCGCGTCGCTGAACGGCTCGGTCATGGCGGAGTCGAGTTCGTGCTCGAGCGCCCGCGCGATACCGGGCACGGTGATCTCGCCACCAACCTCGCGATGGTCGTCGCGAAATTGGAGCGGGCCAATCCGCGCGCGGTCGCCGGCCGCGTAATTGCCGAGCTCCAGCTCTCCGACAACATGATTTCGAAGACCGAGATTGCGGGGCCGGGCTTCATCAACTTCTGGCTCGCCCCCGATCAGCTCGCCGCCGCACACGCGGAAATGCTGACGGCCGGCCCGGCGTACGGGCGGGGCACCGCCGGCGCCGGCCTCAAGGTCAACGTCGAATTCGTGAGCGCCAATCCCACTGGTCCGCTGCATGTGGGCCACGGCCGAGGCGCGGCACTGGGCGATGGTATCGCCGCGCTGCTGGAGTGGACCGGACATGCGGTCACCCGCGAGTTCTATATCAACGACGCCGGTGTGCAGATCGACCGCCTGGCGCAGAGTCTCTGGGCCCGGGTACAGCAGGCTGCTGGGCGTGATGCGGGAATTCCCGAAGGCGGCTATCACGGCGAATACCTTCGCGAAAACGCAGAGGCGGTGCTGGCCAGGGAGGGACCGGAATTCGTCGACCTGCCGGCTGAACAAGGCGTGGCGCGGTGCCGTGCACTCGCGCTCGAGCTGCAGCGCGCCGAGCAGGATAGAGATCTCGCGATGTTCGGCGTGCGCTTCGACGTGATGACGAGCGAGCAGGCGGTCTATGACCGCGGTGAAGTCACGTCGACGCTCGAGATCCTGGCTGCGCGCAGCATGACCTACGAGAGCGATGGCGCGCTCTGGCTCCGCACAACTGCCTTCGGCGACGACAAGGACCGGGTGCTCCGAAAGCAGGACGGCTCGCTCACCTATCTCGTCCCGGACATCGCGTACCACGCGGACAAGCACGCGCGCGGCTTCGACCGAGTGATAGACGTCTGGGGCGCGGATCATCACGGCTACATCCCGCGCATGCGCGCCGTGCTGCTCGCGCTGGGCTACCCGCCCGAGTTCTTCGATGTGGCGCTGGTGCAGCTCGTGAAGGTGGTACGCGGCGGCGAAGAGGTGAAAATGTCGAAGCGCTCGGGCGAGTTCGTGACCCTGCGCGACCTCTTCGAGGAAGTGGGGGTCGATGCGGCACGCTATTTCTTTCTGATGCGGAAGGGCGATTCGCAGCTCGTGTTCGATATCGATCTGGCCAAGAAACAAACCGATGAAAACCCGGTGTTCTACGTGCAGATGGCCCACGCACGGCTGAGCGGCATCTTCCGCACCGCGCAGCGCGAGCCCGATTCGGTGTCGGGCGCGCTCGACCTCTCCGCGCTCGCTGCGCCCCAGGACACGGAGCTGCTGAAGAAGCTCGCGGCCTTTCCGGAGGCGGTTGCGAAAGCCGCGCGTGAGCGCGAGCCGCATCGCGTCACCGTCTACCTCGATGAGCTCGCCGGCGTCGTACACGGCTGGTATCACCACACGCGCACCGTCGGCGAAGCGCCGGATGTCGAGCGTGCCCGGCTCCTGCTCGCGCGCGCCGCCCGCATTGTCCTCGCCAATGGACTCACGCTCCTCGGTATTTCCGCCCCCGACCGGATGTGATCGCATGAGCCTGCTCGTCGTCGGCAGTGTCGCACTCGACTCGATTTTTACTCCGTTCGGCGAGACCGCCGATGCGCTTGGCGGGTCCGCGGTGTACTTCAGCGTCGCCGCCTCGCTGCTCCACCCGGTGCAGGTGGTTGGCGTGGTGGGCAGCGACTATCCGATTGACGAGCTCGAGCGGCTCGCGCCGAGGGGCATCGACTGGAGCGGCGTGGAACACGCGAAGGGCGAGAGCTTCCGGTGGAAGGGCAAGTATTCATACGACCTGCAGAGCCGCGAGACGCTGGAAACCCGACTCGGCGTGTTCGCGCATTTCGTGCCCAAGCTCCCGCCGCAGTCGCGCGCCGCGGACTTTCTCTTTCTGGGCAACATCGATCCCGAGCTGCAGCTCGGCGTGCTCGAGCAGGTGCAGACGCCGAAGCTGGTCGCGTGCGATACAATGAACTACTGGATTCAGAGCAAGAAGGACGCGCTGATGGCGCTGCTCGCTCGCGTCGACCTGCTCATGGTCAACGACGGTGAAGCGCGCGAGCTGTCCGGCGACTGGAACATTCATCGCGCCGGCCGCTGGATTTTGCAGCACGGGCCCAGGCGCGTGGTGATCAAGCAGGGCGAACACGGCGCGCTGTTGATGGACGGCGCACGCACGTTCTATGTCCCCGCGTTTCCGCTCGAAGAAGTTTTCGATCCGACTGGCGCGGGCGACGCATTTGCCGGCGGATTCATGGGGCACCTCGCGCGCTGCGGCGAGACCGGTGAGGACGACCTCCGCCGAGCGATGATCTACGGCGCCACCATGGGTTCCTACGCCGTGCAGCAGTTTGGAATTCGTGGCTTCGATGCTGTGACGCGGGAGGATGTCGAATCCCGTGCGCGCCGCTTCCATGATCTCACGCAGGTTACGCTGGCCGAGCTGGCGCCGTGAGCGACGCGGCATCCGCGACGGCCGCCACGGAATACGCCGCCGCGGGCGTCGATCTCGCCCGCGCCGATGCCGCCAAGGCGCGAATCGGCCAGGCGGTGGCCGGTACACGGACGGCGCTGTCGGTCGGGGCGGTGGGTGCGTTCGGCGGGATGGTGCGCGTTCCGGCGGGGTTGCAACATCCGGTGCTCGTCATGAGCACGGACGGGGTGGGCACCAAGGTGCTGGTGGCGCTGCAGGCCGGTCGCTACGACTCGGTGGGCGAAGATCTGGTGAATCACAGTGTGAACGACATTCTCGTGCACGGCGCAACGCCCATTGCGTTCATGGACTACGTCGCCGGCGCGGGGCTCGGAGTCGAGGAGCTCGCCGGCATTGTCGGCGGCGTCGCGCGCGGATGCCGTGCGCACGGAATGGCGCTGGCCGGCGGCGAGACCGCTCAGATGCCGGGTTTGTACGCCGCCGGCCATTTCGACCTGGCCGGCACGATCATCGGTGTTGTCGAAGAATCGAAGGCGCTGCATGGCGATCACGTCGTCGCAGGCGACGTACTCCTCGGCTACGGCTCCACCGGGCTGCACACGAACGGATATACCCTTGCCCGGCGCGTGCTGTTCGATCGCATGAAGCTCACGCTCGACAGCCGGCTCGCCGAGACTGGTACGACCGTTGCCGACGCGCTGCTGGCCGTGCACCAGAGTTATGTCGCGAGCGTGATGCCCGTGATCGACCGCGTGCACGGTCTTGCGCATATCACCGGTGGCGGCATTGCGGGCAATCTGGCTCGCATATTGCCGCCCGGAACGGCGGCGACGGTCGATCCCGCGAGCTGGGCGCTGCCGCCGCTCTTTCGCATCCTGCAGCAGGGAGGCGAGCTCTCCACCGGGGAAATGCGGGAGGTCTTCAACCTGGGTGCGGGGCTCATCGCCGTCCTGCCCCCGGACGCGGTCAACGCGGCCCAGGCCGCCGCCACCGCGGCCGGGGTTACCACCTGGGTGATGGGCGAGATCGTGCCGGGGAATGGTGCGGTCACGTTCGCCCAGGGCTGATGGAGACTCTCATGCGCGTCCGTCGTACCGCGTTCTTCCTTGCAATCTGCGCCGGTGCCGCCCCGCTCGCCGCTCAGAACTCGCAGTGCGCCGACTTCCCGACCACGCAGAATACCCGCCAAAGCTGTGATGCCGCGATCGACCTGACCCGGGCATACCACCCCATCGCCGGACTGCTCGTCAGTGGTGGAAATGCGGTGCTCGGTTCCGGCGCGACGCTCGGCGGCCTCGGAAAGTTTGCGTTTACGCTGCGTGTCAATGCGACGCGCGCCGTCATACCCAACCTGGTGGTCGACGCGAACAACAATGTCACCAAGAGCCGCGACGTCCTCGCGCCGGCGCCGGTG
>JBDTQV010000010.1:0-18586 GCA_039932015.1 Gemmatimonadota bacterium
CACGAGTGGTGGCCGGTTGTCGACGATGGCGGACTCGTTGGGATGGTTCGACGGAGCGCTGTACGGACCGCGATTGCGGCGGAGACCGGCAGCTCGTTGCCTGACCTGGTGGTGCGAGCCGGCACCGAACAGGAGCAGGGGGCCGGGCCGCCGCACGTGCATCCCGATCACACGCTCAGTCTCGCACTCTCGCGTATGGGCGCGAGCAATGCCAGTGTGCTGCCGGTCGTGAGCCGCGCGAATGTGCGGCGCCTCCTTGGTATTCTCGCCCTCGACGACGTACTCGGCACGTATGGTCTTCGCGGCGACGGCGAAGCGCCCAAGCGATGACCGATCTGGCCGGACAGGAAGTCGAGACGGTATCGGCGCGATCGTTCGTCGTAATGCTCGTGCTGATCGCGGGACTGATCGGCGTGCTGTTCCTGGCCGACAGCTTTCTCGCGGGCGTCGAGAAGCGAGCGAGCCATGGAGAGGCGCGCGATCGATTCCGCGAAGGGCAACGGCTGATGGATCGTGGCAAGCCGGCGGAAGCCATCGAGCGCTTCAGTGATGCCTTGTCCATCGAACGCGGCACCCGCGAATACCAGCTCGCGCTCGCCGACGCGGCACTTGCGGCGAACCGGCCGGTTGAAGCGGCCGCGGCAGCGACCGCGACGCTGGAGCACGATGCGACCGACGGTGCGGCCAATCTTGCGATCGCACGCTCGTACCTCGAGCAAGATCGTGCGACCGAGGCGATCGCCTACTTTCACCGGGCGGTGTATGGCCACTGGCCGGAACCTTCGGCCGATCGGCGGAGGGCCGTACGGTTCGAGCTCGTCGACCTCCTGGCCGCGCGCGGTCTGCGTGAGGACCTGCTGGCCGAGTTGCTTGCGCTCGAGCCGCAATCGGCGGCGGACACCGTGCTCCGGCGGCGGATCGGGCACCTGTTCCTGACCGCCGGCGCGCCGTCACGCGCCGTCCCGATCTTCCGCGAGATTCTCGCGCGCGCGCCGGCCGACGCGGACGCACTCGGCGGACTCGGCGCCGCCGAGTTCGGACGGGGGAATTATCGAAGCGCGGAAGCGGACCTGTCGCGCGCGGTGCGCCTCGACCCCGACGACTCGACCCTGGCGCGCACACTCGAGATGGTCGGTCAGGTACGGGCGCTCGATCCGCTCGAGCGGAGCCTCGGCGCGCGAGACCGGGAGCAGCGGAGCCGGAATCTGCTCGCGATGGTGCTGGATGCGGCGAGCCGCTGTGCGTCAGTGCCGACCGGGGGGCCGGTTGGCGCGGCGATCGATTCCGCGCGGACTGTCGTGACGCGGCGGTCAGCGGGGGCGAGGGAGTCGGCGCGGCTGCTGGACCGGGCGGACGCCATCTGGTCTGTGCTCGACGCAGGTTGCCGTCGGCCGGCCGCCGGCAACGTCTCCGCGCTCGAACTGGTGATGGACAAGCTCAATCAGTAGCAGACGTCAGACCGCGAGCAGCAGGGCGGCATAGGCGGCGAGCCCGACGGCGAACGACCAGAAGCGGCTCTGGCGCTCGGACGGAACTTCTTCCTTGAGCACGTTCAGGATGACGCCGCCTGCAAGGAAGGCCACGAGGACGGCGAGTGCGACCTCAGGAATTTCCACCGCGATTCCCGCGGCAAACCCTATGACCACGGCCGCCACGAGGACCCAGCGCCCGATGTGGCGGAAACGGGCCTGGTGATCTTCGTCGAGTCCGTAGTCGGTGACCACGAAGTGCAGGGCCATGGCGATCGCGAAGAAAATGAGCGAGCGAGTGGTGGTGACGGGGCGGTGCACCAGCAGATACCCGATCAGCGCGTTGTAGATCCCGAAGCTCGCCATATGAATCCAGAAGACGGCGGCGCCGGTGGACGTCGCCGTCGCGGAATCGCGCGTGCGCCCGCTTGAGACCTGTTCGCCTTCGCGCTGGCTCCGGTCGACCTTGGCCATTCGCTCGAGCCCGTAGAACACCGCGAGTCCCGCGAGTGCCACGATGTAGACATGGCGTTCGGCGAACGCGACGCCCGCGGCCGAATCGCGCAGCGCGCGGCTCACGTGCGTTTGCCCTGCCGCGAGCTCCGGCAGCAGGTGCACGAACACGTACGAGACTGATACGCCGCCGAACAGCGAGAGCCAGATGCTGCGCGGGGTGCCGCGGAGGAAGCGGAGCGACGGCGTGAGGACGTGCACCGCGGCGAGCGCGGCGAGTGAGAGCCAGGCGGCGAGGGGTGCTTCGGATCCGCCGATGAGCCCGCCAGCGTGCATGATTGCTCCGGGCAGCCTCGCGTTGTCCCGCGTGTGGGTAACTCCGTGCCTCGCCGCCTCCAAATCCTGAAGGATGCGTGCGCCGCGGGCGCAGTCCCACCGAGGTTCAGCGCGAGTTACAGGTCCGTAGGCGGCTTCGGCAGCCGCAAATTCCGGGTTCGAATCCCGGCGCGTCGTTTCAATCCTGCAAAGCGGGGCGTTGAAGATAAAAACACGCCTGGTCTCCGCGACCGGCGGCATTCAGCTCAGCGGCTTCCGCATCGAACGCATCGACCGCTGCTCGCGAGAATATGGCGCCACTCTCCCCGGTCACGAATGACCGCGGGTCGGTGAGCGGAACATCACGCACGTATTGTTCGCTGCCCCAGAACTGAAATCCCGTGGAATCGAAGACGGTGGCCACGAGACGGAACCCGGCACGCTCAGACAGCGCGTTCATTCCGCCTGGCGAAACGATATGCAGGTGGCGGGGGGCGTCGAGTTGAACCCAGTTGGCACCGTAGCGGTCCCATGCATCGGATCGGGCGACCGGTGTTCGGATCAGCGCCCAGCCGGCGGGTTTCAGCCGCGCGTACACCAGCGCGAGGACGCCCGCGGGGTCAGGCATGTGTTCGAATGAATGGTGCATCATGACGAGATCGAACGGCCCCGCCACATCCGCAACCGTTCCCCGGATGATCGTTACACCCGCGCGGGGACAAGATCCGGCCGCAATGAAAGGATCGACGCCGAACAGATTGGAGAAGCCGATCGCGTGGAGTTCCAGGAGCGTCGCGCCATTTCCGCATCCGACATCAAGAATGCGTGAATGGAACCCGACCTGCAGCTCCGGCATCCGCAGCCACGAGGGCAGTACCGCGGATCGGGCGCGTGCGCCGTAAGTCCGCTCCAGTACTCGACCGGGGTAGTATCGGCTATTCAGGTAGTAGCGGGCGACATGTCGGCGGCGGCTGAAACCAATTCGGCCGAGGACGTCTTGAATTTGCGCCTTCGACGAACGTGACGAGGGCGCCGGTCGGTAGGCGTAGTAGTCCCCGGGATAATACTTGCTCAAATCGGTCGGAATCTCGGCGATCTGAAGCCCACCACAGACAGTGCATTCCTGATACGCGAACTCGTCCCGCGTTCCGAACATCATTTCGCGCGCCTGAAACGCTGTGAGCGGCTTGTCGCTTCCGCAGACTCGGCACCCGATCACCAGTTGGCCCGCGCCGGCCGCAGGGTACGTCGAAGCGCGCGTGCGCAACGGCGGCCGAGCCATGCCATGCGACGCGTTGCCGGAATCATGGCCAGGCGGGGGTACCCGACGAGTACGCGCTGCCACTCGTCTTTGAGCGTTGTGTCGGAATCGCCCGACGACGCATTCATCGCGCGCGCCGCGTCCGCGCACGCATTCCAGAACCGACGCGTGAGGCGGCCCATTGACCCGGCGCGACCCGCCACGCGGCGCAAAGGCGCGTAGGCGATATCGAACAGATAGTGGTGGAGGATGATGATCGGGTCGAGCAGCTGGTCCGCGAATTGCCTGCGCGCGTAGTTTACCGCGGAGGCGGAAGCGGCGTGAACGCGGAAGGTCGCCAGCGTATCCTGGACGAACGTCACGCCCTCGTGGAGGCCAACCCTTACCCAGAATTCGGTGTCGCACCGCTGGGCGAGGCTGACGTCAAAGAAGCCCATGCGATCGAAGACGCTGCGTCGTAACAGAGTGACCGTCGGCTCGCCGACGAAGTTGATCCCCACGTTGTGGATGGCGAACTCCGCGACGTCGGTCGGCAACATTCGCCCGCCCCGCGCGAGTGTCGCCACCAGCTCCCGATTCTCATCGTACCGATGCTGGTCGTGCGCCGGAGGATCGTTCTCAAAAACAAAGTCCCGGGCGCAGGAGACGAATGCAGCGTCAGTCGCGACCGCCGCCGCCACCAGACGCTCGACGCACGAAGGGGCCAGGAGGTCGTCCTGAAACAAAAATTTGACCCAGTCGCCCCGCGCGTGCCGTATCGCGTTGTTCCAATTTCCGACCAGCCCGAGATTGCGCTCGTTGATTACGACGCGAACCCGTGGATCCCGCCGGGCAATTGTTTCCGCGACGCGGGCCGTGTTATCGGACGATGCATCATCGACGATCAGGATTTCAATGTCGCGCTCGGTCTGCGCAAGCGCGCTCTGGACGCATTCGCGGAGAAACGCGGCCCCGTTGTATGTGGGGATCACGATCGAGACGTGGGGCTGTTGCGGCATCGGAAATTCCCTTCATTCACGGCGTACGCGCACTCCGATGGCGGGCGACCCACCGGCGCGCACACCGCCTTATTACCCACCGGGAAACCTAACATGCCGCGCACCAGGCGGCGCTCGGCTGTGACGTGCAGTGGGTCGAAGGCTTCGCAACCGAAAAGCCCCACATTCATCTGCGAGGCTCTCGTGCAGCTCGATGGGCGATGAGGCGATCGAACTTCCGACGGCGGAGCCGCGCGTCTTGCAGCGCGTACCGCTGCACAACGTGGCCCGGTTCGATCAGGCGACGCAGAAGTACGTCTACGGTGAACGAGAGCGTCGGCGTGCTGCAGAATGCGGGTAATCCGTGCCAGCTTCAGTTCGCAGTGCGCTACGGCTTCTGACCGGTTGACCCGTGCCCCATCGTGCGGCGAAACAGCTCCGCGGCGGTCGGGGCGAGCGCGATGATCACGGAACCGGCGAGGACGACGAGGAGCCCCGGTCCCAGCCGCGCGAGCATCATCGGGTTGCCTGCGTCGCGGTGCGCCAGCGCGCGCGCGCCGACCAGCAGCCACGCCGAGAAGCCGGTAAGTGCGGCGCCGAGTGTTATGGTGGCGAGCTGAAGCGCGCGTACGGGGCGCACGAACGATGCGAGGGCTAGCAGCGCCGCCGCCGCGGCGCCGGCAAGAACGATCTGCCCGTTCCGCCCGGTCGTCCCCGTAAACGCCTGCAGGCCAGCGAAGAGTGTGAGCCAGGGGAGCATGACGCCGACCCCGATCATGGCGGCGCCAGCGAGAGTGATGATTGCGGTCTTTCGATGCTCGGGCACGGCCGCGATGTGGGTATGGAGCGTGTCGAGTCGCGTCGTCATAATGACAGCTATGCGGTGGAGGGTGCTCGGGCCGCGCGCCACGTAGCGCGCGGACCCGGAGCGGTTACGGACGGACGCTGAAGAAGAGGTCCAGGTTGGTCGGGATGTCGCCGGTCGCCTGATTCGCGGCCTGCACGGCACGCACCGTCTCGAGATTCTTGTTTGCGACGATCTGGTTCCAGGCGGCGAGCGAGGTGACGCCGACCACTTCCACGTCCCACCACCCGCCGTTGGCCCGTGACGCGCCCGGCTCGTCGCCGAGCATGTGGCTGTGCGCTGGGAGGAGGGCATTCTCGGAGCCCGCGCCAAACACGCGCGAGAGGTCGATCGTGTTGGGGTGATCGATGCAGTCGCCCGCGGCACACTGCAGCGTGCTGGCCGGCGGCGTGAAGCCGAGGGGGACGAGCACGTAAAGGATCGGAATCGGACCGGAGCGGGGGGCCGTGATGCCGTCGGCGCCGAGCTCGCAGCCAGACGTCGCCCCGCTAGCGGGGGGCTGCTGGCAGAAGAACGGCTTGCTATAAAAGAACGTGACGGTGCTTCCGTCAGACCAGCCGGCGGTAGTGCCCGTCACGCCCCCGTTGTGCGCGCTAGCGGCGCTCAGCATGGCGCCGCCCGACATGCCAGCCATTGCGTCGGGCTGCGTGGGAGTGCCTTCGGAACAGGCGGCGGCGAGGAAGGCGGCGGTAGCGACGGCGGTGAGCGTGATGCGCGAGCGGAACATATGCATGAACCCTCTTGCGGTGTGATGTGATCAGGTGACAGTGCGGTTTCGTTAGGAGTACGCCGCGCGCCGGAAATCGGATTCATGCCGATTCGGCCGTCGCGGATCAGAGTGCCGTCTCCATTCCGTCCAGAAAGGTGAACCGTCGGTTGTACACCCTCGCCAGCCCTTTGTGCCGCACTGCCCGCCACCAATTGTCGCGCAGCCGGATGGAATCCATGGGAGGCTGCGAGAATGCGGCGGACAAGCCGCCGGTGGCGCGGGTGACCGCGAGCCTGATCGCGCATCGGCTCTGACAGCAAAGCCCCGCAGATGAGTGCGGGGCTTTCGTTTAATTCGATGGGCGATGAGGGGATCGAACCCCCGACCTCGCGCATGTGAGGCGCGCGCTCTAACCAGCTGAGCTAATCGCCCGTTTTCCGGGAGCGGGAGTGTAAGCAGGCGATCCGGCGGTGACAAGGTCGCCTGCCGCCGTTCACTCGTCGGTACGCAGCGATCCGCGACGCGTGAGTCCGATCGTCGCCTGGAGCCGCCCCTCGAACCGATTGAGCGAAACGCCCGCCTGGTGGCCCGAGTTGACCACGTGGTGAAATCCGGCATTGGCCGTCAGATCAAATGGTCCCTCGCGGCCGCTCACGCCGAGTGCCGCGCGATACGTGCGCTCGACGGTCCCAATGAATAGCGTCGGGGTGGACTGCAGCTCGGGCGAGCCGAAGGTCGGATAGGGATCGTTGATCCGTCCTTCGCCTTGCCGGAACAGCGTCAACTCGGGTGTCAGCAGCCAGTGCCTCCCCGCGGGCATGGTCGCGAAGAGCGAGAGCTGGTCGTTGTCGCTGAAGTTACGCCCCAGGCCAACGCCGGCGTCGGTGAAATTTTCGCTGCGGTCGAAAGCGCGGAGCGCGAGGCTCGACACCTGCGTGTACAGCCCGCGCCATGCCATGCGTGTGCCGAGCGGGCCAAAGGCGGCGAGGGTCAGTCCATATCGATCGCGGTTTTCGTAGCGGCGCTGGTAATAGAAGTCGTCGAGCGCGAGTTGCGCCTCCAGCGTGGTCCGGCCGAAGGCGCGCCAGTGCACGTCGAGCCCAAGCATTTCGTTGCCGCGGTCGTCGCCCAGCCCGATCGTATTGGTGAGGTAACCCAGCGCAACAGGATTCCGGTATCGCGTCTCGAAGTTCCGCCCTGCACCGGCGATCACGTTGCCTTCCCACGCCGCGAGCAGCACCCGGTCGGACAGCCTCGCCGTCAGCCGGTGAACGAAATAGTAGCGGTGGACGATCTGCCCGCTGCTGTCCGGCCCGTCGCGCAACTCCTCAGCAAATGCGCTCAACTTGAGGGCCCGCGACCCGATCTCCAACCCGAGCCCCTGACGCTCGTATCCATAGTTGCTCAGCGGAATGCCGGCGACGCCGACCGGCCCCCAGTTCTGATCGAGCTGGCCGTAGACGAGTCGCGCGAATTTGAATTGCGCGCTCACGTACCCGTCCACCAGCCGGCCAGCGACCTTCACGTCCGGTCGCCCGGGCCAGTCCGGATCGTCGGTGACGCGTGGCTCGACCGCCGGGCGCGCAACCAGTATCAGATTTCCGTACGCCGCCATCAGCGGCACTTCAGCGTACGGGCGCGCGCCGCGCGGGCCGGCCGGGTGCAGCGCGTCGCGGCGGGCATGACTGTAGGCCTGCGCCCCCGCGCGCGCGCCAATCGAGTACCAGCTTTCGCTGGTGATGTCGGTCCATCGCTCATGGAGATCGTGAATCAGGCGGCCAGTGGCGCTGCCCGGCGCTGTGTCCGCCAGCGCGAGCACGCGCACCGCGTCCGCCCGCAGGAAGGGCCGGATGAATGGCGACGGGTCAGCCACGTCTCCGCGGGCGACGAAATGCTCGAACCGGGGCAGCTCCGGGTCGTCCAGCGCAACGTACGGCGACGCCTGCGCGGAGACTCTCGCCGCCGCGAGTGCGGAGAGCAGGATGGCGAAAGCGAACGCACGAATTGTCCGGAACATGGGCGGGAAAGGTAACGGCCGCATTCAAGCCGGAGAAGCGCGCGCCGGTCCCGGACGTGAGAACTGGGATGGGACGGCTTATCTTGCGACCTCATGAGCGACTACCGGGTCGAGTCCACGCGCGGCGGGTTGGTCGAATCGATTCATCGGGTGTCGCTCGCCGTGGTGGACGACGGCGGAACGCTCGTGGCGGAGTCGGGAAACCCCCATCTCTCGACCTTCTGGCGATCGGCCGCCAAGCCGTTTCAGGCGTTGCCGCTGGCGGCCGATGGCGTTGCGGAGCGATTCGGCCTGGGCGCCGAGGAACTTGCCCTCGCCTGCGCATCGCACTCGAGTGAGCCGCGGCATCTCGAAATTGGTCGCCGCTTCCTCGAGTTGATCGGCTGTACCGAGCAGGATCTCGCTTGCGGACCGCACGTGCCGCTCGGGCCGGCGGTGGCGGCCAAGGTGGCGCGGACCGGCACGGTGATGACACCGGTGTGGAGCAACTGCTCGGGCAAGCATGCCGGCATGCTCGCGTTCGCCCGACACCATGACTGGCCCACCGCCGGCTACGAGCGTGCCGGGCATCCGGTACAGCAGCGGATGACCGCGGAAGTCGCCAAGTGGAGCGGAGTCGATCCGGATCGCATCGGACTCGGCACTGACGGCTGCACCGTCGTCTGCTTTGCACTGCCGCTGACCGGGATGGCGTACGCATATGCGCGGTTTGGCACGTCCACCGATGCCGCCGCGTCGCGCATACGAGCGGCGATGACCGCGCATCCGTGGCTCGTCGCCGGAACCGGCCGGCTCTGCACCGAGCTGATGGCGGCGGCGGCCGGACAGGTGATCGCCAAGATCGGCGCAGAGGGTGTCTACAGTGCGGCGCTTCCTGGCCTCGGCCTGGGTATCGCGCTCAAGATCGAGAGCGGCGACATGCGGGCGGCATCGGTTGCCCTCGTCGGTGCCATCGTTCAGATCTTCGAACGACTTCGGCCGGGCGTCTCGGCCGACGAGCTGCTCGGCGCTGCGGGGCGATTCCGTGAGCTGCCGACTCGCAACAGCCGGGATGAAGTGACCGGATCATTGCGCGCCACGGGCGCGCTGCGTTTTCATGGTTAGCGGCGCGCGCGCTTGGTGCCGGACCTGGCTTCCAACGAGGTAGGATGATGGCGAAACAGGACAGTCTCGACGTACAGACGAGGGATCTGGTGCGGTTCGCCGCAGCCATCGCACAGGGGTACGAGCCGGAGCTCCGCGAGCGAGTGACGCCACTCCGCGGATCACAGGTGCCAGTCGAATGGGTCGAAGAGCTTCTGCTGCAGTCGGTGCTGATGGTTGGGTACCCACGCGCGCTCATTGCATTCGGCGTCTGGCGGAAGTTCTCCGGCGTGCCCGCGCCCAAGGACGACCCTGGCACCGATTACGCCCAGACCGCCGAATGGGCTGTGCGCGGCGAGGCAGCGTGCCGGATTGTCTATGGCGACAACTATCGCAAGTTGCGCGACAACACGCGGGATCTGCACCCGGCCATTGACGCGTGGATGATCACCGAAGGATACGGCCGCACGCTGGCCAGGCCGGGCCTCGACCTGATGCGGCGCGAGCTCTGTACGGTGGCGCAGACGGCCGTGCTCGAAGCGCCGCGCCAGTTGCACTCGCACCTGCGCGGGTCGCTCAATGCCGGCGCGAGCTTTGGCCAGATCGAGGGCGTGCTCTCGGTCGTGAATCCGCTGCTCTCATTCGATCAGTGGAAAAAGGTGAAAGAGCTGTGGCGGAGCGTGCGTGAGGGGTGGAGCCCCGGCAACTGATGTTCATCGATCGTGCGGTCGTACGGGTCGTCGCCGGCACCGGCGGGTCGGGCGCGTGCTCATTTGCCCGATTCAAGTTCAAGCCCAAGGCTGGGCCGGACGGCGGCGACGGTGGCGGCGGCGGGAGCATCTACGTCCGCGGCGACGCGAACCTGAGCACGCTGCTCGATTTCCGCTATCGCAACGTGTTCAAGGCCGAACGCGGCGAGCACGGCAAGGGCAAGAACATGACCGGCCGCTCGACCGACGACGTGTATCTGCCCGTGCCACCCGGCACTGAAGTGCGCGACGCCGCAACCGGCGATTCGCTCGGCGAGATCCTGAAATCGGACGACACGATCCGGGTGGCCCGCGGCGGTCGCGGTGGCCGCGGAAATGCCCGCTTCTGCACGCCCACTCACCAGGCGCCTCGCGAATGGGAACCCGGCGAGGAAGGCCAGGAGCGGCAGATCGAACTCGTGCTCAAGCTGATCGCAGACGTGGGACTCGTCGGCGAGCCGAATGCCGGCAAGAGCACGCTCCTTTCGGTCGTTTCCGCCGCGCGCCCGAAGATCGCCGACTATCCGTTCACTACGCTCGAGCCGAATCTTGGCGTGGTCGGTCTGCCGGGCGGACGCAGCTTTGTCGTGGCGGACATTCCCGGCATCATCGAAGGCGCGCACGAAGGAAAGGGGCTCGGCCTCAAATTCCTGCAACACGTCGAGCGCACGCGCGTGCTGGCATATCTGGTCCCGCTCGATGCCGACGATCTTCAGGCAACCTATGACGGGCTGCGCCAGGAGATCCGCGCGTACAGCGAGCCGCTCTACGACAAGGCACACGTCGTGATCCTCACCAAGCGCGATCTGCTGCCGGCGAATGATGACCTGCCTGCGTTCGACGCACCGGACGCCGCCGGTGTGCTGGCCATCTCCAGTGCAGCCGGCAGCGGGCTCGATGAACTCAAGGATTATCTCTGGGATTTCGTGGTCGCCGCGCGGAGGCCGGAGAGCGAAGCATCGGTGGCGCTCGAGACACCCAATACCGAACTGGAGTGGACCCAGGATGACGACGGCTGATCTCGCCGGCTATCTCGCGCTCGCGCTCACCCCGGGCATTGGCCCCGAACGCCTCCGAACGCTTCTCGCAGCCACCGACACTCCAGACGGCGCCTTCTCGGCGCCGTTCGCGTTTTTATGCACCCTGCCGGGCTATTCCCGTGCCTCAGCCACCGCTGTCCGCGCGGCGCGCCGCGAGGACGGCGAGCGGGCAATCGCGCGGGCCGCGGCCGCCGGTGGCACCGTACTGGCGCCGTTCGACCGGCGTTACCCGCCAGCGCTCCATGTCATTCCCGATCCGCCCACCGCGCTCTTCTGCGCCGGCGACCTCTCCCTCCTCGACCGCGCCGCCGTCGCAATCGTGGGAAGCCGAGACCACTCGGACTATGGCGCCCGCGTCTGCGCTGCGGTGTCCCGGTGCGCGGCATCGGCTGGCGTCGTGGTCGTGAGCGGGATGGCGCGCGGGCTCGATGCGATCGCTCATCGCGCGGCGCTCGATGCCGGTGGTCCGTCGATCGGCGTTCTCGGCAATGGACTTGGCGTCGTCTATCCCGCCGCAAATCGGGCACTGTACGAGCGAATGCAGAGCGGCGGATTGCTCGTGACCGAATTCCCGCCAGGCGAGCGGCCGCATGCGGGCAGTTTCCCGCGGCGCAACCGCCTGATCAGCGGTCTCACGCGCGTGACCGTCGTCATCGAGGCACGCGCCGGGTCGGGAACGATGATTACCGTCGATGCAGCGCTGGAGCAGGGCCGGGATGTGATGGCCGTGCCGGGCCCGATCACCAGCCCGCTGTCTGTAGGCACCAATCGCCTTCTGCGCGACGGCGCCATCCCGCTGCTCGAGCCCCAGGACCTGCTCGGATTCTATCCTGAACTCGAGCGTTCGGATAAGTCTGCTGAATCGTTCGCGTCAGCGCGATCAGGCGCTGCTGGATCAGAGCCGTCGAGCGCTTCGTTGACAACCTCTGCCGTCGCCGCGCCGCTTCCAGACGACCTTCCGCACGCCGAGCGGGAGATCGCTATGCTGCTCGACGGCGCGGCCATGCACATCGACGCCGTCGCGGAGCGCGCCGGCCGCCCGTTGCCCGAGCTGCTCGCGATTCTGAGCACGCTCGAGATCCGCGGTATCGTGCAGCAGGGGCCGGGCCGGATGTTCCGTCGATGACGCGCCCAGTGCACTGACAGGCGCGCGCAACTCGTAATCCGCCATATTTCCGACGTGCACCTCTACGTCCACGTCCCTTTCTGCGCGCGCCGTTGCTCCTACTGCGATTTCGCCATCGCCGTCAGGCGCACCGTTCCGTCGGCCGAATATGCAGAGACGATCGTTCGCGAGTGGGCGGGGTGGCAGACGCACGAGGCATGGGCGAAATCTCAGGACGTGGACACAGTCTATTTCGGCGGCGGTACGCCGTCGCGGATCAGCCCGGAGGCCATCGCCGGCATTCTGAACGCCGTGCGCGCTCACCGCATCATCGTGGGCGGCGCGGAAGTGACGCTCGAGGCTAATCCGGACGACGTGACCCCTGCGTCCGCCACCGCGTGGCGCGCCGCGGGCATCAATCGCATCTCCCTCGGCGTGCAGTCGTTCGATTCACGAGTCCTCGAATGGATGCACCGCACGCACACGGCTGAGCAGGTCCCCGCGGCGGTGACCGCGTTGCGCGATGCGGGCTTCGACAACATCTCGCTCGATCTCATCTTCGCATTGCCCGCGGTGCTGCGGCGTGACTGGGAACACGACCTCGACGATGCGCTCTCGCTCGAGCCCGAGCACCTGTCGCTTTATGGGCTCACGGTCGAGCCGCACACGCCACTCGGCCACTGGACCGCTCGGGATCAGATCCGACCGCTCGACGACGAAGCCTACGCCCGCGACTTTCTTGTCGCAGACCAGCGAATGCGCGCCGCCGGTCTCGAACACTACGAGGTTTCCAACGCTGCACTTCCGGGCCGCCGCGCGCGCCACAATAGCGCGTATTGGCGCCGCGCGCCGTTCATCGGGCTCGGGCCTTCCGCCCATAGCGGCTTTGGGCGCGAGCGACAGTGGAACATCCGCGACTGGGCCGCGTACCAGCGAGCCTCCGCGCTGAGGGAGCCGCTCGTCGCCGGGCGCGAGGCGCTTGACGAGGCAGCGCTTCGCCTCGAGGAGCTCTATCTCGGTCTCCGCACCACCGACGGGCTTCCGCTCACCGCGCTCCGGCCGGCGACGGTCGAGCGCTGGACCAGCGACGGCTGGGCCACCGCGAACGGCCGGATCCGGCTCACCCCGGAGGGCTGGCTCCGGCTCGACGCGCTGGTCGCGGCGGTTGGGTAAGCCCCGCTACCGCTTATATTTCTCGCATGCCGACACCGGAGCACCTGAGCGACCGCCAGCTTCGCGTTCTCGAGGCGGTGGTGCAGACCTACGTCGAGACTGCGGAACCGGCGGGCAGCCAGACCATTGCCCGCCGGTTTGGCCTTGGCGTGTCTTCGGCCACTATCCGCAACATCATGAGCGAGCTGGAGGAGAAGGGGTATCTCTTCCATCCTCACACGTCTGCGGGGCGCGTTCCCACCGACCGGGCGTACCGGGCGTACGTCGATCGGGTGATGCGGCGCGCGCCGCTCAGCGATCATGAGCAGAGCGCACTGAATGCGGAGCTCCGCGCACCTCGGAGCGCGGTCGAGGAGGTGCTCACCCGTGCTGCCCAGGTGCTCGGCGTGCTCACACAGGAGCTGGGCCTGGCGGTGGCGCCCGCGCTCGACAACGTCGTGCTCGAGCGGCTCGACCTCGTGCGCGTCTCGTCCGACCGCCTGCTGCTTGTGTTCAATCTGCGAAGCGGCGTCGTCCGCACGATTTTCGTGCAGGTGCCGGGGTCCGTCGCCCCGGATGCGGTGCAGCGCGTGACGCAGGTGCTCAACGAGCGACTTGCCGGCCACAGCCTGCAGGAAATCCGCACGACCCTGGCCGACCGGCTCCGCGACGCCGATCACTCGGCCGGCGGATGCGAGCTGCTCAACATCTTCATTGCCGAAGGCGAAGGCATCTTCGACCTCTCGGACGAGCCCAACGCCGTCATGCTCGGCAGCGCGCGGATGCTGGCCGAGCAGCCGGAGTTCGCGTCCAACACGCGCATGCTCGACCTGCTGCAGCTCACTGAGCGGCGCGACGTGCTGAAGCAGGCGCTCGAGTCACGGCGCCGCTCCGGTTTGTCGATCACGATCGGCGGGGAGAACGCCGATCCTCGGCTGTCGGACCTTACGCTGGTTACCTCGTCCTATCGGTCGGGCGAACTCTCGGGTGTCATCGGGGTCATCGGGCCCACGCGGATGCCTTACGACAAGATCATCGGACTGGTAGAGCACACCAGCCGACTCGTGGAAGGATTGCTGGAGTGAGCGACTACTACACATTGCTCGGCGTGCCGCGCGATGCGAACGAAACGGATATCAAAAAGGCCTATCGCAAGCTGGCCATGCAGTACCATCCGGACCGCAATCCGGACGCGGGCGCCGAGGCGAAGTTCAAGGAGATCACCGAGGCGTACGAGGTACTGTGCCACACCGACAAGCGTGCGGCGTACGATCGTTACGGCAAGGCGGGCGTGAGCGGCGCCGGCGGCGGCGGGTTCCATCACGTCGACCTGAGCGAAGCGCTGAACATCTTCATGCGCGACTTCGGCGGGTTCGAGTCGATCTTCGGCAATCAGGGCCGCGCGGAGGCCGACTCTCGCCGCGGACAGGACATCCGTGTCACGGTCAAGCTTACGCTGAACGAAGTCGCGACCGGCGTGAAGAAGACGGTCAAGCTCAAGACGCTCGACCGGTGCACGCACTGCGAGGGCACCGGCGCAAAGCCTGGCACCCATGCCTCGCCCTGCACGACCTGCAGCGGCTCAGGAGAAGTACGCCGGGCGGCGCGGAGTGTGTTCGGGCAGTTCGTATCGGTGTCACCCTGTCCCACGTGCGCCGGTGCGGGATCGGTCGTGCTGGAAACGTGCGAAGTGTGCCGAGGCGAGGGTCGCGTCCGCGCCGACCGTACCGTGGCGGTCGATGTGCCGGCCGGAGTCTCGAGCAACAACTACCTGACGCTGCGCGGCCAGGGCGCCACCGGCCCGCGCAACGGTCCGAACGGCGACCTGCTCGTGATGCTCGAGGTGAAGGACGACGAGCGGTTCGAGCGGCAGGGCGACGATCTGATCTACGATATCGCGCTCTCGTTCTCGCAGGCGGCGCTTGGCGGAGCGTTCGTCGTGCCGACGCCCTATGGCGACGAGACGATTGAAGTGGCGGCCGGGACGCAGAACGGCACGGTGCTCAAGCTGCGCGGCAAGGGGCTCAAGCGGTTGGGCCAGCCGGGCACCGGCGACGTGCTTGTCCGGACGCACGTGTGGACGCCGGAGCGGCTGACGCCGGTCCAGGAGGAGTTGTTCCGCGAGCTCGCAAAGCACGAGGGCGACCCGCCGAAGCGCGGCAGCGGCTTCTGGTCGCGTCTCAAGGAAGCGCTCGGCGCATGAGCTGGTGGGCGATCGACGTGCGTCCACCGGCCGCCGAGCGCGACGCGGTGGGTGCATGGCTGGTCGCGCGGACGGGGCAGGCGATCGAGGAGCGCGATGACGGAACGCTCGTCACGTTCGCGGCCGATGAGTCGGAAGCCGACACGCTGATCCACGAACTCGCCGCCCGGCCGGGCGAGCACGTCGTGGCTTCGCGGCGGCCGTTGCCGGCGGTGGACTGGTCAACGCGGTGGCGCGACGGGTTGGGGCCGCGACAATTCGGGCGGCTCACGGTGATGCCTTCGTGGTCCGACGGCGCGAGCACGCCGGATCCGCTCACCGTCGTGCTCGATCCGGAAACGGCATTCGGCAGTGGTGAGCACGGCTCGACGCGGGCGGCACTCACGCTCCTCGAGCGGCATATCACCGTGGGAGATCGCGTCATCGATCTTGGCAGCGGCAGCGGGATTCTCGCGATTGCGGCGGTGAAGCTCGGTGCGACCCGCGCGACCGGTGTGGAAATCGACGCAGAGTCGAACGAAGTCGCCACGCGGAACGCGGCGATGAATGGCGTGGCCGGCCGCGTCGCGTTTCTCGACGGCGACGCGGCGGAACTCGGTCCGCTGCTCGGCCCGGCCGACCTGCTGCTCTCGAATATTCTGCGCACCGTGAATACTCGCCTCCTGCCATCGATCTCGGCCGGTCTTCGGCCCGGCGGCATCGCGATCTTTTCCGGCATGGAATCGTCCGAAGCGGAGCTGTTCCGGCCGGAGCTCGCGGCGGCGGGTTTCTCGATCATCGACGAAGCGACGGACGCAGCATGGTGGGCTGTGGCGGCACGCCGGGCATGATCGTCCTGGCGCCGCGCGCGCGAATCGATGTCGGCGTAACGCTTGAGCTCGACCAGGACGAAGCGCACCACCTTCGGGTTCGCCGTGCAGAGCAAGGCATGCGGGTCGGGATCAGAAATGGAGTGGGCCTCGTGGGCTTGGGTGAGCTGGTGAGCGCCGAAGTGCGGAGCGCCAGGGTGCTGGTGACTGAGGTCTCATATGAGCAGCGCCCGCCCACGCTCGAATTGCTGGTGGCCTCGGGCGACAAGGACCGGTTCGGCTGGCTGGTCGAGAAGGCTGCTGAACTCGGCGTGACGGACATCGTACCGGTCGACACCGAACGGTCACGTGGCGTGGCGACGCGGGTCGGGGCGGCGCAGATCTCTCGCCTCGCAGTTCGTGCACTCGAGGCCACCAAGCAAAGCGGCGCCGCGTGGGCGCCGGTCGTGGCCGAGCCGGTGAGCTTCGCCGGAGCGATTTCACGCGGCGCAAACGGTTGCCGCTGGCTTGCCGATGCCGATGGCGAGTGGCTTTCGGCGGCCGCGGGCCAGCTGCGAGGCGATGTCAGCGTTCTGATTGGTCCCGAGGGTGGATTTACACAAGACGAGCGCGCCGCCGCATTTGCCAGCGGCTGGCATCCGACGCGTCTCGCGGCGCGTGTCCTCCGGTTCGAGACCGCCGCCATCGTCGCCGCGGCTGCCATCGCGCTCGCGCGCGGGGGAGGGGCTCATGACTGACTGCATCTTCTGCCGCATCGTCGCGGGTGAGATACCGGCCACGATCGTGCGCCGGAGCGATGACGCCGTTGCGTTTCGCGATGGCAATCCCCAGGCGCCGGTGCACGTACTCGTCATTCCCACGCGCCACGTTGCCGCGGTGCGCGATGCGGCCGACGCAGACGGGCAGAAGATGGTGGGCCGCGTGTTCGCGTTCGCGGCGGAGGTCGCGGCCGAGCTGGGGCTCGACGCCGGCGGCTACCGGCTGGTGACGAACACCGGTCCGGATGCCGGCCAAAGCGTGAACCATCTGCACGTCCATCTGCTCGGTGGTCGTTCGCTCGGCTGGCCGCCGGGCTGAGCGCCAGGTTCAGAATTGGAGCGCCAGCTTGCAAAACGACTTCACGCCGGTTGGAAAATCTCCTGGTCCCATGCGGTTCCCCCATTCACGAGAGGTGGCTTCACTTGGCTGCTCTGGTCGAGACGCTGCAAGGCGCTATGAACACCTCGCGCAAGGCGCACAACAAGGACCGTACCCTCGTGCTCGGCACTATCCTCGCGTCGCTCAAGAATCGCCAGATCGAGCTGCGCCGCCCGCCGACCGATGAGGAAACGGTCGAAGTGCTGCGGAAGGGAATCAAGACGCGGCGCGAGTCGATCGAGCAGTACGAGAAGGCGGGACGGGCCGAGCTCGCCGCCATCGAAGCCGCTCAGATTCTGGTGCTCGAGGAATTCCTTCCGCCGGCGGTCGACCCGGCGGAAATTCGAGCCGCTGTGCGAGCCGCGATCGACGGCGGCGCGAAGGACATGGGGCGCGTGATGGGACAGGTGCTGCCCCGGTTCAAGGGCCGCGCTGACGGGAAGACCATCAACGACATCGTCCGGGAGGAGCTTCAGGCGGGATGAGCGCGGCGGCGCGCTTACCGTTCACCGACTCCGGACGTGCCCGAGAGTCGCACCAGCTTGCGGCTATTATTCGGGGTTGAGTTCCACGGCGTTCGGCGGACCTGCGTCACACGGAGGATCGAGCTGGCCGGCAGATTCGATGCAAGCAACGAAATTGACGGTCCAGTAGCAGAGACGGCCGGCAATCCGTTCGTGCCGCGGCACCTTCCGGCGCCGCTGCCGGACGCGTGCGTGGCCGACGCGCTCGAGACGATCGAGTTCGCCGCTGTGCTCGAGCTCGTGGCGGCACATGCCGCCTGCCCGCTTGGCGCAGCGCGGGTGCGCGCCCGCCGCCCGACCGGCGACGTCGCATGGATTCGGAACGAGCTCGCACGCGCGGGAGAGATCGCTGCGCTCTTCCGCCGCGGTGATCGACTGCTGGCCGAGCTCGTGCCGGACGTAGGTCGTGCCCTCGCCCGGCTTCGTATCGAAGGCAGCGTCCTCGACGGCACCGAGCTCGCCGCGATCCGCCGCGTGCTGCTCGCCGCGCGGCTCGTCCATGACGACCTCCGCCGTGTGGCGGCGGAAGCTGCGCTCGCGCAGGAGCTCGCGACCGAGCTCCCGCCGCGCACCGTCGAGCGGCGGCTGGAGCAATCGGTAGATGACGACGGCAACCTGCTCGACACCGCGAGCCCTCGCCTTTCAGCGGCGCGCCGGGACGTCCAGGCCGCCCGTCAGCGTCTCCTCCGAAAGCTCGAAACCGTGCTTCGGTCACTCG
>JBDTQV010000011.1:0-17951 GCA_039932015.1 Gemmatimonadota bacterium
AGATCCAGGCGTGCTGCGCCATGTACTCCTTGAGGATGTCGTTCTGGATCGTCCCACGGAGCTGGCTGATGTCGACACCCTGCCGCTCGGCCGCCGCGACGTAGAAGCAGAAGAGCATCGCGGCCGGCCCGTTGATGGTCATCGACGTCGACACCTTGTCGAGCGGAATGCCATCAAAGAGTGTTTCCATGTCGGCCAGGCTGGAGATCGCGACGCCACATTTGCCAACTTCGCCCTCCGAGCGCGGATGGTCCGCGTCGTATCCCATCAGCGTGGGGAAGTCGAACGCGACGGACAGACCGGTCTGGCCGCGCGAGAGGAGGAACTTGTAGCGCGCGTTGGTGTCCTGTGCGGTGCCGAAGCCGGCAAACTGACGCATCGTCCAGAGCCGGCCGCGATACATCGTGGGGTGGACGCCGCGGGTGTAGGGAAATTCGCCGGGCAGCCGCGTCGATTCCCAAAGTGTCGCGGGAACGTCGAGCGGCGTGTACACCGGCTCGACGGACATGTCGGACACGGTCGTGAAGTCGGTGTCGTCGCGCAGCGGCAGCTTTGCCGCGTGTTCGCGCCACGCCTTCACCTCAGTCCGGAGTTGATCCAGCTCGCGCCCCTGCTCTGCGAGCCGCTGTTCGGTGCTGTCGCCGTGTGCGATCGTCATACGCGCTCACCCTGTTTCAGGCTGTCGAGGACTTCGGCTGCGACTTCGTACGGGCTCACCCGCCCCGCGACGATGTCGTCAAGCCGCTCCTGAATCCACCGTTCCGCGTGTGCTTCGTCCCAGATCCAGCGCCGCGTTGCGCGCTCGACCACTTCGCGGGTGCGCTCGAGCAGGCGCGCCCGCCGCCGTTCCAGCAACGCGCCGGACTCGGACTGCCAGTCGTGGTGCGCATCGAGCGCGGCGACGACCTCGGCGACGCCGTCACCCTTCGCGGCGACCGTGAGCAGCACCGGCGCCGTCCAGCGTCCGTCTTCTCCGACCGGGCCATCGGAGCGCTTCACGCGCTTCACCGAGAGCGCGCGGTGGTGCGCCGGCACATTGCGGAACGCGTTGCCTCGGCGGATGCCAAGCGTGATCTCGATTTCCTGGCGGAGCTTCTCGGCCCCGGGCCGGTCTGCCTTGTTGACGACGAAGATGTCCGCAATCTCCATGATGCCGGACTTGAGCGTCTGGATAGCGTCGCCTGATTCCGGCACCAGCACCAGCACCGTCGAGTCCGCCATACGGGCGACGTCGAGCTCCGACTGGCCCACACCGACCGTCTCAAGAATGATCCGGTCAAAGCCCGCGGCATCGAGCACATCGCAGACCTCGCGGGCGGTGGTAGAGAGACCACCGAGCGATCCGCGGGTGGCCATGCTGCGGATGTAAACATCGGGATCGAGCGCTACGGACTCCATGCGAATCCGGTCGCCGAGCAGCGCGCCGCCGCTGAACGGACTGGTCGGATCCACGGCCACAACGGCGACGCGATGGCCGGCCGCGCGATACGCCGTCACCAGGCGCTCGGTCAGTGTGGACTTGCCGGCACCGGGCGGGCCAGTCACGCCGATGCGGCGCGCGCGTCCCAGGTCGGGATGGATGCCGGCGAGCAGCCGCTCGAACCCGGGCCGCGTGTTCTCGATGATCGAGATCGCGCGGGCGAGGGCGGCGGTCTGTCGGCTCCGGAGTTCGGCGAGGAGGCGATCGGCGTCCATGCCCGAAAGCTCGCAGGGCCCGGGGTGAGGGGCAAGCTACGTCGCGGGGCCCGGATCCACGGCGGCGGGCACGATTCGCCGCTTGCGGAGAATGTGCTTGATCACGAACAGCACCACGACCGCGAGCACGATACCCGCCAGCAGCAGATACTCGATTCGCTTGACCTTCCCCATCAACGCGTCTGCGCTGCCGCCCAGCAGAAATCCGAGGGTGACGAATGTCCCGGCGCCCAATGCGCAGCCCAGCATGTCGATCGGAAAGAAACGGCGGAAACGCAGTCCGTGCAGGCCCCAGAATACCATCGTGGCGTTCTTGGTGCCGTACACGAATCGCGCGGTGAGGAGTTGCCACGGGCCGAGCCGGGCGGCCAGCTTTTCGACCTGCGGTCCAAATCGCCGGTAGATCGAGCCCGCGCGGAACCGCGGCCCTCGCCAGCGTCCGAGCGCATACCAGAGACAATCCGATACGAGACTTCCCGCCGCTCCGGCCCCAATAGCGGCACCCAGCGGAAAATATCCCAGATGGGCGACGATGCCGGTAAGCACCAGCGTGAGGTCGCCCTCGAGCGCGGCGCCGATGAACACCGCCAGCACTCCATGCCGCTCAAGAAAGTGTTGCAGTCCCATCGGGCTCCTGTACCGCACTGGCGAGCGCCAGGTCGAGGTTGCCGACCACGTTCTCCGGTCCGATTTCGTCGAGCAGGTGCGAACGCGAGAGTGCAGCAAGTGGCTGCGCATGTACCTCGACCAAGATTACCCGCGTGCCGGCCGCGCGGAAACGGCGGACGACGTCGCGGAGTGCATGGAGCCCCGTGGAATCGATGGCCGGCACGTTGCGCATCAGGAGCACCAGCACCCGCGGCAGCCGTGACACTTCCGACAGCGTCCCGCGAAACTTCTCGGCGGCACCGAAGAAGAACGGCCCGTCGACGGCGTAGATCTGCACGTCGGGCGGGATCTTCGCGCGACCTTCCGCGTACATCGCGCCGTCGCTGGTCGCGTCATTCATGCCGTCCGCGACGAGGCTGACATTCGTGACTTCAGACATGCGCCGCATGAAGAGAAACGCGGCGAGCACCATCCCGACTTCGACCGCCACGGTGATGTCCACGAACACCGTGAGCAGAAACGTCGTGAGCAGCACCAGCATGTCGCTCCGCGGTGCCTGCAGCTCGGAGCGGAACGTCCGCCATTCACTCATATGATACGCGACGACGATGAGGATTGCCGCCAGCGTCGTGAGCGGAATCAGGCCCGCCCAGCGCCCCACGAACAGCAGAATGACGAGCAGCGTCAGTGCGTGCACGATGCCCGCGATCGGCGTGCGCCCGCCATTCTTGACATTGGTGGCCGTGCGCGCGATTGCACCGGTCGCGGGAATGCCGCCGAAGATTGGTGACACGACGTTGGCGATGCCCTGCGCGACCAGTTCCATGTTGGAGCGGTGGCGCCCACCGATCATGCCGTCGGCCACGACGGCGGAGAGCAGCGACTCGATTGCGGCGAGCATCGCAATGGTGAACGCCGGGCCGACGAGGAGCTGCGCGGTCGCCAGATCCACGTGGGGCAGCGACGGACGCGGGAGCGACGCCGGGATCGCGCCGAAGCGCGTGACGATCGTCTCGACCGGGAGATGAAACAGGGAGACCGCGAGCGTCGTGAGCACCAGCGCCACGAACGGGCTGGGGATCCGGCGGTTGATGCGCGGCCAGACAACGAGGATCGCGAGCGCGGCGGCGCCGACCGCGGCCGTCGTCGGATCGATCGTGCCGGCACCGCCGGCGTACGCGCGCCACCGGCCGATGAAGTCGGCGGGCAGCGCGGCCATCCGGAGCCCCAGCAAATCCTTCAGTTGCCCGGTGAAGATGATGACCGCGATACCCGCCGTGAAGCCGGTGGTGACCGGGTACGGAATGAACTTGATCGCGCCGCCAAGGCGGGCAGCGCCGAGCACGATCAGAATCAGACCGGCCATGATGGTGGCGACGGCAAGTCCGTCGAGCCCGTAGTGCTGGACGATGCCGTAAACGATGACGACGAAGGCGCCGGTCGGCCCACCGATCTGCACGCGGGACCCGCCAAGGGCGGATACGATGAAGCCGGCCACGATCGCGGTGTAAAGCCCGCGCTCGGGGGGGACACCGCTGGCGATCGCGAATGCAATCGCCAGCGGCAGCGCAACGATGCCGACGATCACACCAGCGGTGAGGTCTGCCGTGAACTGGCGGCGGTCGTAGGACTTGAGCGTGGTGAAGAGTTTCGGTACCAGCATGGCTCCTCGTCAGCGGGCGGAAACGGACGGTTTTATTCTTCCAAGACAACGCGATGGACGGTACACGGCACCCGGCCGGCCCCCTCGCGTACCATTCCATTTGCAGGGGCGGGACGTTATATGCGCATCGCGCTCGTCACCGAATTCTACTATCCCCATCTTGGCGGGGTCACGGAGCACGTCCACAACCTGGCGCTGACGTTTCGCCGATTGGGGCATGAAGTGATCGTCGTGACCTCCGACATGGGGGACGCGACACACGATGGTCCGTTCGTTCGCCGGATCGGCACCAGCCGAATCATCTACAGCAGCGGGTCGTTCGCGCGCGTCACTACCGGGCGGCGCCTCAGGTCACGGCTGGAAGATCTGTTCCGAAACGAGCGGATCGACATCGTGCACACGCACGGCCCGCTCGCCCCCACGCTCGGCCTGGCGGCGCCGGCCGCGGCTCACCGCCTCGGCATACCTGTCGTCGGGACGTTCCATTCATGGTTTCCGTCGTCGGCACTCTACCGGATCTTCCAGCGTCCGCTGCAGCGCCGGCTCGACCGATACGCCGCCGCGATTGCGGTAAGCGAGCCGGTCATCGCGGCCCACTCACGCTACTTCCAAACTGAGTGGCACGTCATTCCGAACGGGATCGACACCGACGTGTTCCGGCCATGTGAGCGGCCGGCGGGCGAGGGTCCGCGCCTGCTGTTCCTCGGGCGCCTCGACCCGCGCAACGGCCTGGATACGGTCATCAAGGCGATGCCGCGGATCCTGGCGGAGCAACCGGATGCGCGCCTGATCGTCGCAGGCGACGGCCCGCTCCGGAACGTGTATGAGCGCCTGGCGCGGCCGGTGGCGGACCACGTGGAGTTCGTCGGATACGTGAACGGCGATCGACCCGAGCGCTACGGCACGGCGGACCTGTATCTGTGCCCCACCACCAAAGCGTCATTCGGCATCACGCTGCTGGAGTCGATGGCCTGCGGAACGCCGATGGTGGTGAGTGACATCATTGGCTTCCGCGAACTGGTCGACGGCGGCGCGGAAGCCGTGCTCGCGCCCAAGGGGGAACCGGAAGCGTGGGCGAAAGCGGCGCTCGAGCTGATTCCTGACGTGGGACGCCGGATCCGAATGGGCGCGGCGGGCCGCGAGAAGTCGCTCCGCTTTGCCTGGCCGGTCGTGGCCGGTCGTGTCCTGGATGTGTACCAGTCGGTAATCCGGTGATCGTGCTGCCGGTGGCACTCGCCGGCATCGGCGCGCTCGCGTACGGCGCCTACGAGCCGAATGCCCAGCTGTTCGGGCCGGTGATTGGCCGAGGTCCGCGCGTCCGCAGTATCTACCTGACGTTCGATGACGGCCCGAACGCGGACGCCACCCCGCGCCTTCTCGAAACGCTCGATCGGCTTTCCGCACCGGCCGCGTTTTTCATGGTGGGTGCCTTTGCGCGGCAGCAGCCGGCGCTTGCGCGCGGCGTGTCGAACGCGGGGCACCTCATCGGCAATCACACGCTGTCTCACGTCAAGCTCCACCGCCGCTCCCCCGGAACAATCGGGCGAGAGATCCGCGAGGCGCACGAAATACTGCGGGAGACGACCGGCCAGGTGCCGCGTGCGTTCCGCGCACCCCACGGCTATCGCAATCCCTTCGTCGCGCCGGTGACGCGCGCCCTCGGCTACCGCGTGTTCGGCTGGACGTTCGGCGTGTGGGATACGGCGCGGCCGGGTGTGGAAGAGATTCGCCGGCGGGTGCGCACCAGGCTGGCGCCCGGCGCAATCGTGCTGCTGCACGACGGAGACGGCTATGATCCGCGCGGAGATCGCCGCCAGACGGCCGACGCGCTCCCCGGCATCATCGCCGATGCGCGCGATGCCGGTTACACGATTCGCCCGCTCTCGGAGCTCCTCTCATCGTGACACGCGCGCGCATCGCCCGTCTCGCATCCATGGCGGTCATGGCTGCGGGAATCGTGTTGCTCGCGTATTTCGCCTGGCGATTTCCCTGGGCGCACACCGCCTCGGTGCTGCGCACCGCTGACGCCGGATGGCTGGTTGTCGCCGCGCTGCTCAACATGCTGTCACTCGCGGCGAAGGGCGGATCCTGGCATCTCCTGATGCGCGGAAGCTCGCGTGGCCGCCTCGGTGTCTCCACCGCGGCGACGTACATCGGTGCGGCGGTCGGGTCGTTCGGACTGTCGGTGGCCGGGGAAGCGGCACGGGTGCGGTACGTCACCGCACGCACCGGTATCACGCTGGCAGCCGCGATCGGCGCCCTCGTCGCGAGCCGCGCCGTCGAGGCGGTGGCGCTGCTCGCGCTGATTGCCGCCGGATCGAGCCTGCTCGGCGCGGCCCCGTGGGCGCATACGCTGCGTGCCGGCGCCCTGACCGTTCTGGCGCTCGTCGCCCTGCTGTCCAGCCGTACGGCTCTGATGCCCGTTGCTCGCCGCCTGCCCATCCGGTTTCAGTCGCTCGCCGGCCGCTGGCTCATTGCCGCTCGCGCACACGACACACGCGGAGCGCTGGCGCTCGCGCTGATCAACTGGCTGGCGCAGTGGGGCACGTACTACGCGGCGTGTCGCGCCGTGCTGCTGCCCGCCGCGCCCATGCTCTCGCTGACCGCGCTCATTCTCGCGAACGTGGGCGGTATTTTCCGGCTCACGCCGGGAAATGTCGGCGTGCTGCAGGCGGCATTCGCGCTGGCGGCCATTCCCCATGACGTGGCGTCCGCCGGCGCCGTGGCGGCGGCGCTGCTCCTGCAGGCCGTGCAGATCATTCCGGTGGTCGCCACCGGGATACTCCTGGTGAGCCTGTCGCCTGCACCCATCCACCCAGAGGACGAGCCGGCCGCCGGCTAGCCTACGCGCCTGGCCAACGGCGGCGAAAGCGCAGCGGATTCTGGAACAGGTGACTCGGCAGAACGAACACCGTCAGGAACATCCCGAGGCCGATCGGCACGCCGACGAGCACCAGGACGAGCCGCCCGCTACCGATGTAGAGCAGTACCGCCAGCAGCGCGATCGTCAGCGAGAACGTGGCGAGCAATGCGCGCCGCACCTGCTGGGCCAGGAATCGCTGCAGCTCCATCGTATCGCGCGGATGCCATCGCACCCGCAGCTCATCGCGCTCGACGCGCTGCACCAGGTCGCGCAGCGTGCGAATTGCCGACGCAGCCTCGATTCCCCAATCCATCAACTTCGCCGACGGATCCGCCCCACCCAGCCCGGTGAGCAGCCGCGCCGCCGCCTTCTCCACCACCGGACGCGCCGTCGCGACCGCGTTGAAGTTCGGATCGTAGCGGAGTCCAATGCCTTCGACGAGCACCGCCGCGCGGCCGAAATACACGAAGTCCGACGGCAGGATCAGGGGCCAATCGTAGAACGTCCGGAGAATCTCCTCCACCAGCCGCTGCACCTGGCGTGGCGAGAGGTCATCCTGAAGCGAGATTGCCATGAGTTGTCGTACCGCGTCGCGCACGGTGCCGCGATCGACATCGGGATCCAGAATACCGAGCTCGTAAAAGCCGTTGATGACACCGTCGACATCACGGCGGACCGCGGCGAGCACGGTGCGAACAAGGCGCGTCTGCGTCTCGCGCTCGACACGCAGCACCATGCCGAAGTCGAGCAGCACGAGGCGACCGGCCGGATCGACCATCATGTTGCCCGGATGCGGATCGGCGTGGAACACGCCATCCTCGAGCATCATCTTGATGTACGCTTCGATGATCGTGGCGAGGAGCGCGTTCAGGCCCACATCGCCGGCGGCGATGCGCTCGTGCAGGCGGTCGATCCGCGTACCCTCGATATACTCCAGCACGAGCACGCGCCGATGCGTCAGCTCGGTGACGACTTCTGGAATGACGATGCGCGGATCGGCCGCGAAATTCCGCCGCAGCACCTCGGCGTTCTTCGCTTCCTCGCGAAAATCCAGCTCGGCCCAGATGCGCTTGCCGAACTCGTTGACGATCGCCGTCAGCGCGCGAACGTGATGATTCGGAAAGAGCAGATTGAGGAACAGCAGGAGGCGCGACGCGACGTCCAGATCGAGCTGGACGAGTTGGTCCACGCCCGGACGAAGCACCTTGACGACCACCTGGCGACCGCGATAAGTCGCGCGGTGCACCTGGCCGAGCGATGCGGCGGCGAGCGGCACGGGATCGAACTGTTCGAAGACTTGGTCTGTCCCCCGCCCCAGCTCCTCCGCCAGGACGTGCTCCGCCACGCCGGGCGCGAGCGGCGGCACCTGGTCGCTGAGCGTGCCGATCGCGCCCAGGTACGGCTCCGGAAGAATGTCGGCGCGGGCCCCGAGCACCTGCGCCAGCTTGATATACGCCGGGCCGAGCTCGGCGAGTGTCCGCGTGAGACGCTCGGCACGGCGGCGGTGATCCCCCTCGGACCGGCGCGCGCCGCGTCCGAAGAATATGAAGCGGCGCCGGTCCCGAACGAACGCGAAGACGAACGGCAGCAGGCGCGCGAGGACGAACAGGGCGCGCATCAGTGGAGCAGCAGCAGGCGCGCGAAGAGCAGGACGAGGCCGAATCCGAAGACATCGGTGAACGTCGTGACGAAGATCGACGACGCGATGGCGGGGTCGACCTTGAATCGTTGCAGCAGCAGCGGAATGATGGCTCCGGACGCCGCGGCCACCACGAGGTTGCCGACCATTGCGAGCCCCACCACGAGACCGATCAGCGGCTGTCCACCCGTTCCCATGCCGATTGCCGCGACGATCAGTCCGTTCACGATGCCGTTCAGCAGGCCGACGAGCAGCTCGTTGCGGATAATCTGCTTCGCATCACCCGGCCCGATGAGGCCGAGCGCCAGGCGGCGTACCGTGACCGCGAGTGCCTGCGTTCCGGCGTTGCCGCCCATTCCCGCGATCACGCCCAGCCAGCCGGCGATCAGCGGAATCTGATTGACGACGTCCTGCTGCGCGTCGATTACCGACTTGGCGACGAAGGCGGTGAGCAGATTGATCAGCAGCCAGGGCAGGCGGCTCCGGAGCGCCGGCACCCAGTGCGGACTCAGCTCCTCGCCGCCGCTCACGCCGCCGAATTTGAGGAGGTCCTCGGTCGTTTCCTGCTGCACGACATGGGCGACATCGTCAAACGTGATGCGGCCGATCAATCGTCCTCCGCCATCGACCACCGGCAGGCTGGGCATATGATACTTGCCCATGACCCGGGCCACCTCTTCCTGATCGACTTCCGGGCTTACCGTGATGTCGGCTTCCTCGATGAACTCGCGGACCGGGCGCGCCGGCAGGCTCGTCACGAGGCCCTTGAGCGGCAGCGTGCCGACGAGCCGGTTGCCGGCGTCGACGACGAACAACTCGTAGAAATCCTCCACTTCCTCCGTCTGCCGCCGAATCCGGTCGAGCGCCTCTGCGACGGTGTCGGTTTCCTGCACCCGTACCAGATGCGTGGTCATCAGACCGCCCGCACTGTCTTCGTCGTAGCGCAGCAGGCGATCGACCTCGCTCCGATCTTCTACGCTGCTGAGAATCCTCTCCTGTTCCGCCGGGTCCAGCTCGCCAAGGAGGTCGGCGGCGTCGTCATCTTCCAGTTCGTCGACGATGCCGGCCGCCTGCCCCGGATCCAGCGCCGCCAGCGTTTCGCCCGCGTGTTCTTCGGCCGGCATCTCGACGAGCGCATGGCTGGAGATCTCGGGCGGCAGCAGCTGAACCACCTGGACGCGTTCGGCATCGTCGAGCTGCGCCAGCACATCCGCGAGGTCGGCCGGCTCGAGGTCTTCCGCCTGTTCGACGAAGGCGGACATCCGGCCGGTACGCACCAGTTCGACCATCGCCTGGACGTCGAACACTGGCGAGTTCATCCCGGCACCTCGAGCCGCTCGGGAGCGCCGGCCGGGCGCCGCACAAGAAAACGCTCCGCCCGCATTGGCGTCGCGTCGATCACATCCACCTCGAGCCCGGCGAGCGTAAACCGCTCGCCCGCGGCCGGGATTCTCCCGGCCAGCTCCGCGATGAGGCCGGCGAGCGTGGTGGCGCCGCGCCGCGGCAACTCGACCGCAAACTGCTCCTCGATGTCTTCGAGCGACGTGTTCGCGTCCGCTTCCAGCAGCGTCGCCGCTTCGGGCACGGCAGCGACGCGGCCATCATTCTCCTCGAACACCTCGCCCACGAGCTCCTGCAAGAGATCCTCGAGCGTGGCGACGCCGAGTGTGCCGCCGAACTCGTCGATGACGACCGCCAGGTGGCGGCGCTCGCGCTGCATGTCCAGCAGCAGATCGCCGCAGCTTCGGGTGGCCGGCGTCAGCGCGACGGGCCGAACCGGCAACGGATCGCCCGGTCGCAGCTTGAACAGGTCGAACGCGTGGAGCATACCCACGATCTCGTCGACCGTGCCGCGATAGATCGGGATCCGGCTAAACCCGCTGCGCGCAAACACGGCCGCAATCTCGGCGAGCGACGCGGTCTCCTCGACCGCGGCGATATCCGTCCGCGGCGTCATCACCTCACGGACCTGCCGCTGCGTGAACGTCATCACGCCGCCGATCATCTGAAATTCTTCATCGGACCCGAGTCCGCCCGCGGCACCTTCGCGCCAGATAGCGCGGAGGTCGTGCGCGCGCACCCGGCGGCGCGCGGGCAGCACCAGCGCCAACAGCGACGACCACGGCCGGATCACTGGCAGAATCCGCGTCGCAACCGCCTCCGCGCGGGGCCGCGTCAGCCAGCGAGGAATCAGGTAGCCGGTCACGACCGCGAAAACGACGGTCGCAAGGGCGAGCGCAAATGCAACCGTGACGCGGAGCAGCGGCGACGTGCCCGCCATGGCCGGAAGCGATGCGCCCACCAGCAGCACGCCGAGCGACGTCGTCGCAGACGCCGACGTGAGATAGTCGTCCGCATGCGCGAGCCAGCCGAGCGACGGGCCGGCCCCCCGAAGGCGGCGAGAAACGACCTGCGTGAGCTCGCGACGGCTCACGGTCATCAGCGCGGCGCCGGCGGTAGCGCCAAACCCCGTGAGCAGCACGCCCGCGATGAAGACGAGCCAGATCATGCGCGCGCCTCGCCGGCCGCGGCCGGTGCCGGCGCGGCGGCGGCCGCACGCCGCACGGCGACGCGTGCCACGCGGCGCCGGAACACGAGCTCGACGACGAGATCGTACCCCTGCAGGTGCAGCGTCTCCCCCGCGCGCGGCACCCGTCCGAACTCGGCGAGCACCAGCCCGCCCACCGTGCTGACGTCCTCACGTCCGAAATCATGCTGCAGCGTGGCTTCGAGGTCCGCGAGAGGGGCCCCGCCCTGCACCCGCCAGCCGCCGTCGGGCTGCGGGATGATGGGTGCGACCTCGTCGGTGTCATACTCGTCGTGGATCTCGCCCACGATCTGCTCGAGAATATCCTCCAGCGTCACCAGGCCGGCGGTCCCGCCGAATTCGTCGACCACGATGGCAAGGTGGCCGGCGCTGCGCTGAAAATCCCGCAGCTGGCGATCGAGCCGCTTCGCTTCAGGAACGTACGCCGCCGGGCGCACGAGCGACTGCCAGTCGCGCGCGTCGGTGACTGCCGCGAGCGTGGGCAACATGTCCTTCGCGTACAGCACGCCGCCAACACTGTCGGGACTGCCGTCATAGACCGGAAGCCGCGCGTGTTCCGATGCGCGCAGCACGGCGATGACTTCTTCGCGTGAGGCGGACAGATCGACGGCCACGATGTCGATGCGGGGTGTCATGACTTCCGATACGGTCATCCGCGCAAGCGAGAATACGCCGCGCAGCATGTCACGCTCGGCCAGCCCTCCGTCGCGCCGCTCCGGCTCGGGGCTGCTGCGCCGTCCGCGCGCATCGATGCGTGCGACCAGCCGGAGCAGCGGACCGAACGGCGCCAACGTCGGTGCGGCGGCCTCGCGGGCGGGACCGGTGAACTCTGGGGCCAGTGCGGCGAGCAGCCGCGGCAGGAGGTCGCCCACCGCCCAGACGAGCGAGACCGCGATGAGCACGCGAGCGAGGCCGCCGGCCGGCGACCGCGCCCACCATGCCACGGCAATACCCGCCGCGACGCCGGCCAGCGCCAGCAACGCGAGATGCGCGACGTGCAGCCGCCGCGCGATCGACAACTCGCCGGCTTCCTCGCGAAGCTGGCCCTGGAGCATCCGCGGCAGGTCGCCGTCGGCTTCGGCGGCGAACGCGAGCCACGCCGCCCAGAGCGTCAGCAGGGCCATCGCGAACGGAACCAGGTACGCATGGATTGCGTTCATCTGAACCGCCCGACGTAGCGCTCCTGGCGACGCCACATTGGCGAGCGCGCGCGGTCCTCCCCCTCGGGATGATCGTACCCCAGCACGTGCAGCACGCCGTGAACGACAACGCGTATGAGCTCCTGTCGCGCCGTAACGCCATGGGTCCGCGCCGCTCGCGCAGTGACCCAGGGACACACGTACACGTCCCCGACCAGGCGCCCAGCCGGGGCTGCAGGCAGCGTGAAGGCGATCACGTCGGTGGGAGCGTCGTGGTGCTTGTAGCGGAAATTCAGGCGGCGCATGCTGTCACGGCCGAGGAACGTCACCGATATATCCGCATCGCGGCGCTCAGCCGCGAGGACGGCGGCGACGACGCGGCGCACGACCGGCGCCGGCAGAGCCTGACGCCGGCCGGCGACGGCGACCTCAGGCACTCACCGCTCCGCCGCGGACGCTAGCGAACTCACCGGACGGCGGCGGGTACGCGCCGCGCTCGTGGTACATGCCGGCGATCACGCGAATGAACTCCTCCTTGACGCGATCGATGTCGCGGAGGGTCAGCGGGGCATTGTCGAGCTGGCCGGATGCGAGCCGCTGCGCCACCACGTCATCGACGGCGCGCCGTACCGTGTCGGCCGTCGGATGATCGATCGCCCGGACCGCGGCCTCAGCCGAATCGGCGAGCATCACCACCGCCGTCTCGGCGGAGCGCGGCCGCGGGCCCGGGTAGCGGAACCGCGCGGCGTCGACCGGGATGCTCGGCGTTCGGTCCCGGGCGCGGACGAGGAACGAGCGAATCTCATTCGTGCCGTGATGCTCGGGAATGAAGGCGCGCACCACACGCGGCAGCCGGTGCTCCTCCGCAAGGAGCAGCCCGCCTTCGACGTGATCACGAATGATCGCGGCCGATTCTTCGGGTGGCAGGTCGTCGTGCGGATTCTTGCCCGTCTGATTTTCCACGAAATAGCGCGGCGCCGCCAGCTTGCCGACGTCATGATAGTAGCAGCCGACGCGGGCGAGCAGGCCGTTCGCTCCGATCGCGTTGCAGGCGGCCTCGCAGAGATTCGCCATCGCGATGCTGTGCGCCCACGTGCCGGGCGCCTCGAGCGTGAGCCGGCGCAGCAGCGGACGGCTGGGATCAGCCAGCTCCAGCAACGTCAGGTCGGTCGTGATGCGCGTGACACTTTCCGCGAGCGGCAGCATCAGCATTGCCACCGCGGTGGTGCCGACCGCCGCCACCAGCCCGGCGAGCGCGCTGGACCACATCGCCTCACTGGTCCACCCAGACGAGAGACCCACCGCCAACGCGGACAGTGCGTACGCGAGCGTCAGTACGCCCACCGTGACGTACAGTCGCCGCCGGCGCCGGATCACCCGGACACTCACCGCCGCAGCTACGCCGCCCATCAGGGTGAAGAAGAGCGTGTCGTTGGACCGAAGCTCCCACTGCGTGCCCAGCAGAATCGCGAGCGTCGACGCCGCGGCGAGCGCCAAGCGGCCATCGTAGAGCATGGCGACCAGAATGACGGCCGCCGGCACTGGCAGCAGCTCGGGACGGCCGGGGAATACCTCGGCAATCCCGTGCGTGAGCACGATGGCGACCGAGAAGAGGCCGGCGATGAACCCCATCTCGCGCAGCCGGACGTACGTTTCCCGGCGATAGAACATCACCAGCAGCCAGAACGTGGAGAGTACCAGCGCGTTGTAGAGGAACGGCCCGGCGAGTGATACCGCGCTCAGACCGCCGGTGCCTCGCCGCCGGAGCTCGTCGCGAAGCCCGAGCAGCTTGTCGCGGACTTCGGTCGACACAATTTCGCGCGCACCAACGATGCGCTCTCCGATCGGTACGCTGTACTTGACGCTGTCGACGCCGAGTCGAAAGCGTTCGCGACGACTGGCCGTGAGCGCGGGATCCGGAACGATGGTCGGGTAGAAGAACGCGGCGGCGAGCCGACGGAAGGTGCGCTCTCCGACGGGGCCGGCGTTGGGCGGTGCCGCACTCTCCGCGCGGTTCATGAAGTCGGCGAAGGTCAGCACCGAGTCACGCAGAACCCGCCGCTCTTCGTCGGCGCGCAGCAGGGAAATGCGGTCGCTGCGTTCCGATCGTAGCGCACCCGGATCCGCGACACCGTCGGTCAGCGAGCGCTCGAGAAACGAAGTGATCGCGTCGCGCATGCCGGCCCGCCGTGCCGGATCGCTGAGGTAGCGCTCCTCGTCGTCTGCGAGACTGATTCGCGTCGAGGGCTGCACGATTCCGAGCTGAGGCATCACGCCGTCGCGGGCGGGAGCCTCGAAAAAATCGCGCGCTGCCGTCAGCGCCGAGGCATACGCAGCCGCGCTGAATCGGTATACGGGGCGCACGGCAAGCGCACGCGCTTCGCCCTCGCGGGCGATCTCGTCTTCACCCTTCCGCACGAGGAATGGGATCGGGGCGACGACGGTCCGTACCGCTTTTTCGCCGACGTCGTAGACCGGACTGGTGACCACGCGCGGCGCCGGATACACGAGGCACGTGAGCGCGGCGACAAACGCGAGCAGCGCCCAACGCGTTGCGTGCAGGCGTAGTCCCCGCCCCCCGCGCACGGGAAGGTGCGTCCGCTCGCGATCCCGCGCCCGCGCCCGCGCGTCATCCATCAGCCGCTCTGGTCCTCCGAATAGGCCCGGATGATCTCGCGCACCAGCCGGTGCCGCACAACGTCGGCCTCGCTGAGATAGTGAAACGCGATTCCGTCGATGCCCGGTAGCACCCGCTCGACCTGCACCAGCCCCGAGTCCTCGCGCTTGGGCAAATCGATCTGCGTTTTGTCGCCGGTGACGACGGTCCGGCTGTTCACGCCGAGGCGCGTGAGGAACATCTTCATCTGGGCGCCGGTGGCATTTTGCGCTTCATCGAGAATGATGAATGCATCGGCGAGCGTGCGACCGCGCATGTAGGCGAGCGGCGCGATCTCGATCGTCCGGCTCTCGAGCGCGCGCTGCACGCGATCGTGCGGCATCATGTCCTCCAACGCATCGTACAGCGGCCGGAGGTACGGGTCCACTTTCGCCTGAAGATCGCCGGGAAGAAAGCCGAGCGACTCGCCGGCTTCGACCGCGGGGCGTGCGAGGATGATCCGTTTCACCCGTTTCCGCGCGAGCGCCTCGACCGCCATCGCCACCGCGAGGTACGTCTTCCCGGTGCCCGCGGGCCCGATGCCCACGACGATATCGTGCGTGGCGATTGCCTGGATGTACTCGCGTTGGCCCTGCGTCTTGGGCACGATGGCGCGCCGAAGTCCCGGCAGGACGATACGCCCGTCCGCCGTCGACGTCGATTGTTCGCCCGGCTGGGTGTCGGCCGCCGCGAGCCGGGCCACGTCATCAACCGAGACGACCTCACCCATACGGACGAGATCGATCAGGCCGTGAATCACCGGAACGGCGCGTTCGATCTGCTCCGCACTGCCGGCGAGCGAAAGCGTATCTCCGCGGAATGAAACACGGAGGCCAAAAGTGCGCTGGAGCTCGTTCAGGTTCGCGTCGTTGACGCCGGCAAGAAGCAGCGGATCCGCGCCTTCGGTCGAGAAGCGGTGTGTGACTTCGTCAGCCAAGACTCCTCCTCACTCGGGGACCGGCGCCGCAATGCGCCGCTGGAGGTGCAACGCGTCCAGCTCGTCGGGAGCGACTTCCGTCGGGGCGCCCTCGAAGAGGGCGCGCGCCGTGGTTGTCTTAGGGAACGCGATCACGTCGCGGAGCGATGTCGCGCCGGCGAGGAGCATCGCGATCCTGTCGAATCCAAGCGCGAACCCGCCATGCGGCGGCGCGCCGGCGGCAAGACCATCCAGAAGAAATCCGAACCGGCGACGGACCTCGCCGTCGGGAATGCCGAGTAGTGCGAAGATGCGGCGCTGGGTCCGCGGATCGGTGATCCGGATGGAGCCGCTGCCGAGTTCGTTACCGTTGTACACGACATCGTAGTGCTGCGCGCGGCACGCCGCAGGATCCGCATCGAGCCGCGCGCGATCGTCGGGATGCGGCGCCGTAAAGGGATGGTGGGCCGGGACGTACGTGCCGGTGTCCGCGTCCAGCTCAAAAAGTGGGAAATCGACGATCCAGCAGAAGGCGTGCGCCCCGGCGGTCTCGACTCCGTTCCGCCGGCCGAGCGCCGCGCGGACCGCGTGCAACGCGGGAGACGTTGCCGCATCGGCGCCCGCCACGGCGACGAGCAGATCGCCCTCGCGTGCGCCAAGCTTCTCGAGCGCCGAGGCACCGATCGCCTTCACCCCCTGCCCTTCCCACGCGGCCGGGCCGCGGCGTGCCCAGATCAGGCCCCCGGCACCTGCCTGCTTTGCCACCGCCGCCAGGGCATCGAGGTCCTTTCGCGACATCGTACCCGCGCCCGGTGCGACTACGCCCCTCACACGGCCGCCGGCGGCGATCGCATCATGCACGAATGGCGCGGCGTCACCTCCAACGATCAGCGTAAGGTCGCGGATCTCGTGGGCGTGGCGCAGGTCCGGCTTGTCGATGCCGTACCGCTCCATCGCATCGCGATAACTGAGTCGCGGAAAGGGCGTCGACACAGTGACACCCGCGGTCCGCCAGAGGTCGGCCAGCACCTGCTCGACCACCCGCTGGACGTCCTCCGCCGTGACGAACGATGCCTCGATGTCGATCTGGGTGAATTCCGGCTGGCGGTCCGCGCGCAGATCCTCGTCGCGGAAGCACCGCGCAAGCTGGAAATACCTGTCGTACCCGGCGACCATCAGCAGCTGCTTGTAGATCTGCGGCGACTGCGGCAACGCATAGAACTCGCCCGGATGGATCCGGCTGGGCACGAGATAGTCGCGCGCGCCCTCAGGGGTAGGCTTCGTCAGAATGGGCGTCTCGATTTCGAGAAATCCCCCGTCCGTAAGCGTGCGCCGCGCCTGCTGGAGCAGGCGGTGCCGCAGCACCAGATTGGCCTGCAGCTCCGGCCGCCGGAGATCGAGCACGCGATAGCGAAGCCGGAGCTCCTCGGCTGCCAGTTCCTCGCCCTGGTTCCGTGCGACCGGGATGGCGGGAGTGTCCGCGGGCCCGACCACGTCCATTTCGGTCACGTGCACCTCGACCTCGCGCGACGCCATCGCGGAATCCCGCGCCGGCTCCGGCCGCAGCTCCACCGTTCCTCGCACCAGCACCACGGTCTCGGCGCCGACCGACGCCGCAAGCGCCATGACCTCCGGCGGCGTCCAGCGAGGGTCGAACGACAACTGGATCAGTCCGTCCCGGTCGCGCAAGTCAATGAACACGAGCCCGCCGAGATCGCGGCTCCGGTGCACCCATCCGCCAAGGCGAACCGCGTTGCCAACCTCGGCCCGCGTGAGCGCTCCGCATCGATGCGTGCGAAGGGATGTGGCGGCGGAGCTCATGGGCGGGTCGTCGCGGTCTTTGAAGAGGAGTGCGGGTACGCTTCCGCGGGGTCGGACATCGCTCAAACGTAACCGGAACCGGGCCCCCCGAAAACCCGTTATCTTTCGACCATGCCTGACGATGCGACGACAGCAGCCCCGCCGCCCGAACTACTCGGACTCACCCCCGCGGTGGCTCGCGCGCGCGTGGGCGAGTGGGTGGCGGCGAAGGGGCTGCCGGGATATCGGGCGGGCCAGATCGAGCGCCGGCTGTGGGTGGCCCCGGTTGCCGTCTGGGCCGACGCGACCGAGCTCCCCGCCGCCGTGCGCGAGATGCTCGACGCGGAACTGCCGCTCAGCCGGCTGGCGGTCGACACCGAACGCCTGTCTTCGGACGGGACCCGCAAGTTTCTGTGGCGGCTC
>JBDTQV010000012.1:0-17916 GCA_039932015.1 Gemmatimonadota bacterium
GCATTCTGGTCGAAGCGGGAAGCGAGCGGCTCATATTCGATGTCGGCCGCGGCGCCCTGCAGCGTCTCTCCCAGGACTCCATCCCGTTTCAATCCATCACCGGCGTGTTCTTCACGCACCTGCATTCCGACCATGTGGTCGGATTGCCGGACCTGTGGCTCACAGGGTGGCTGCTGGGGCACCGTTCCACTCCGCTAGAGCTTCGCGGCCCCCCAGGCACTGCCGACATGGCGCGGCATCTCACCGAGGCATTCGAGTTCGATGTTCGCATCCGGAGCGCAAACGGACGCAGCAAGGCTTCGGGTGCGGTGCTCACGGCCGAGGACATCCACGAGGGCGTCGTGCTGACACGGAACGGCGTGCGCGTCACGGCATTCAACGTCGATCACGGGCGAATCAAGCCGGCGCTCGGCTACCGCGTCGATTACGCCGGACACTCCGTGGTGCTGTCGGGTGATACGCGCCCGTCGCCCAACCTCATCGCCCACGCGCGTGGCACCGACCTGCTGGTGTACGAAGTCGCCGCGGCGTCGCCCGCCGACGTGCGGGACCCTCGCACCGGCCTCCGCGAGCTAATCGGCCTGCACTCGACGCCGGCAGAGGCGGCAATCGTGTTTGCGGCAGTCGCACCGAGGCTCGCCGTGTACTCGCACATCCTGTTGTTCAGCGGGATTCCGGCCGATTCGCTCGTGCCGCTTACCCGGGCGCGCTACGCAGGCCCGCTGGTGGTGGGCGCCGATCGCATGACCTTCCATGTCGGGCGTGACGTGCGCGTCGAGGCGGCACCCGAGCACTGACCCGGGCCCCCCCCCGCGCGCTCAGCCGACGACGACGTTCAGCAGGCGATTGGGTACGTAAATCCGTTTGCGAATGGTCTTGCCGGCGATGAATCGTTGCGTCGTTGCATCGGCAAGTGCGATCGCGGCGACGTGCTCTTCGCCGGAATCACGCGCCACCGTGATGGTCGAGCGCGTCTTGCCGTTCACCTGCACCGCGATCTCGACGCTGCCCTCGACCACGAGATTCTCGTCCCATTCAGGCCAGAGCTCCTCGAAGACCGACGTCGTATGGCCCAGTCGCTCCCAGCATTCCTCGCTGAAGTGCGGCGCAAACGGCGCGAGCATGATGACGAGGTCCTGCACCACCTGCCGGTCGCAGCAGTTGTCCTCGCGCAGCACGTTGACGAGCTCCATCATTGCGGCAATCGCGCTGTTGTAGCGCAGCCCCTCGATCGATTCGGTGGCGCGCTTGATGGTCTGGTGCCACTTCACGACCGCCGCATGGCGCACGTCGCCGCCGCACGTGTCGTTCCGGACGCAGTCGCCCACCATGTTCCAGACCTTGTCGAGGAAACGGCGCGGTCCGCTGATCCCTTCGTCGCGGAAATCGCCCCCTTCCTGGAAAGGGCCGAGGAACATGAGATACATCCGGAACGTGTCTGCGCCCCAGCGCGCGATGTACGCGTCCGGAATGACGACGTTGCCGCGCGACTTCGACATCTTGGCCCCGTCCTTCACGATCAGCCCGTGCGCACGGAACTTCGCGAACGGCTCGTCGAAGTGAACGAGTCCGATCTCGTGGAGCACCATCGCGATGAACCGCGAGTAGAGGAGGTGCAGCACGGCGTGCTCGTTGCCGCCGATGTACGTCGCGACCGGACACCAGCGGCGCGTACGTTCGGCGTCGAACGCGCGATCGGTGAACTCGGTGCTCGGATAGCGAAGGTAGTACCAGGCTGAATCCAGGAACGTGTCCGACACATCAGTCTCCCGGCGCGCGCGCTTGCCGCACACCGGACATGGCGTGTAGTACCACTCCTCATGGCGCGCGAGCGGGGAGATGCCGCTGTCGTCCGGCCGGAAGTCCTCGATATCCGGAAGGATGACCGGGAGATCCTGTTCCGGCACCGGAACGGCGCCGTGATCATCGCAATAGATGATCGGGATCGGCGGTCCCCAGTACCGCTGGCGGGAGATGCACCAGTCGTGCAGCCGGTACTGCACCACCCCCTTCCCCGCACCACTCGTCTCGAGCCAGCGAACGATCGCGGCCTTGCCTTCCTCGACCGTCATGCCGCTGAAGCTTCCGGACTCGACGAGGCGACCGTCTTCGCCCACCGCCGTCGTCACCTGCAGTCCATATCGCTGGGCGAACTCGAGATCGCGCTCATCGTGCGCGGGCACGGCCATGATCGCGCCGGTGCCGTATTCCATGAGCACGTAGTCGGCGATCCAGACCGGGATCGTGCGGCCGGTGGCCGGATTTCTCGCGAACGCACCGGTGAAGACTCCGGTCTTTTCGCGGTCGCCGATTTTGCGCGAGATGAGATCGTGCGACGCCGCCGCGGTGCGGTACGCATCGACCGCCTCGCGCTGCGCGACGCTCGTGAGATCACCGACGAGCGGATGCTCCGGTGCGAGCACCATGAACGTCGCGCCGTGAATGGTGTCTGGGCGCGTGGTGAAGACGCGGATCGTCCGGTTGTGGTCGACGGCGAACTCGATCTCCGCGCCTTCCGAGCGTCCGAGCCAGTTGCGCTGCGCCGTGACGGTAGTGTCGGACCAGTCCATCTTCGACGCGTCACCGAGATCGGCGAGGAGGTGCTCGGCGTACTCGGTGATCCGGAAGAACCACTGGTCGAGCGTGCGCTGCTCGACCCGAGTGTCCGGGTGGCGCTCGCAGAAGCCGCTGATCACCTGCTCGTTGGCGAGCACGGTCTTGCACGCGGGGCACCAGTTGACCGCCGCGTACTTCTTGTAGGCCTTGCCCGCCTTGTAGAGCTGAAGGAAAAGCCACTGCGTCCACTTGTAGTACGACGGATCGGTCGTCGAGAGCTCGTGCCGCCAGTCGAACATGCCGCCGATCCGCTTCAACTGGCGGCGGAAGTTGGCGATGTTCGCGGGAATGAGCCGCGCCGGGTGCGTGCCGACCTTGATCGCGAAGTTCTCGCTGTGGATGCCGAACGCATCGAACCCCATCGGCTCGAAGACGTCATAGCCCTGAAGCCGCTTGAACCGTCCATACACGTCGCTGCCGGTAAAGGCGAACATGTTGCCGACGTGCAGCCCTTCGGCCGACGGATACGGAAACATCATGAGGTTATAGAACGGCCGTTCCGCACCATCGAGATCCGGCTCGTTGGTGCCGCACTCGTCCCACCGCGCCTGCCACTTTGCTTCGATGGCGGCCGGCTGGTAGGACTCGGTGTCCGGGGGCGGTGCGTTTGAATTCTGCTCGGTCATCGGATCACTGCGCCTTGTCCGGATCTGGTTCCGGCCACCTGCTGGACTGTCGTGGATTCGGAATCGGCAAATCTAGGCGGCAGCGGTACTTGTCGCCATGACTTCGCTCGCCCCGCAGGCTCGGAAACCAGCGCCCTACTCGGCTCGTATCGCGGGGATGAGCCTACGCCACGGCTGCCTCACCACGGTCGCCCTCTTCGCGCTCCCTCCCGCTCTGCCTGCACAACATCGCGGGGTTCCCCCACCACCATCTGGCCAGTTGATCGACATCGGCGGCCAGAAGCTCCACCTGCTTTGCCAGGGCTCGGGCGGCCCGGCGGTGGTGCTCGAATCCGGCGTGGGCGACTTCGCAAGCGTCTGGGCGCTGGTGCAGCCTGGTGTCGCTCGGCGGACGAAGGTGTGCAGCTACGATCGCGCGGGCTACGCCTGGAGCCAGCCGGGCCGCCGGCCGCGGACGTACGCGCAGATTGCGCTCGAGCTGCACACGGCGCTGAGCCGCGCCGGCGTCGCGCCGCCGTACGTCCTGGTCGGACAGTCGTACGGCGGCCTCCTGGTGCGCGGTTTCGCCGCTGCGTATCCGCGCGACGTAGCGGGTCTCGTGCTGGTGGACGCGGCGCATGAGGACCAGCGGATCATGCTCAGCGGCCGGCCGACGCGAATCCGGGATTGGGCGCAGGGACGCCTCGCTCCCCCGCCAGCCATCGCACTCGATCGCGGGCTGCTCGATTCTCTGCGCACCGCTCACGCGACCGCCGGAACCGACACCGTGCTCGAGGCGCCGCTGGACCGGCTCCCCGCCGACGCGCAGCGTGCGTGGCGCCGGGTAATGAACCAGCCGCTTTTCATCGCCGCACGCAGGGCGGAAATGGACTGGTCACCGGAGGAACTGGCGCGAATGCACGCCGAACGCGCACGTAACCGGCGTACCCTGGGCTCGCTGCCTCTTCTCGTACTCGAGCACACGCCCGACTCCGCAGATCCCCTCGACGCGGAACGCCACGCACAGCAGCAGGATCTCGTTCGACTCTCGACCCGGGGGTGGCTCGTCACGGCGCCAAAGGCGGGGCATAACATCCACCTCGAAGAGCCGGCGCTCGTGGTGAAATCGATCGGGTCGATGCTGGACTCGATCGGTGTCGCGCGTTCCGCTGCCGTCACCGATCCCGCGAAATAACGAAGTGGCACCCTCCTTGAATGGACCAGAGCCAGTCGCCGGCCGCGCGCGCGGTGATATCCTGACGTAAAGCAATACTCTCCAAATGGTTACGGACATCTCCGTACGGGACCCCATGGCCGCCGACCATCTGCATCTCACCCGCGCACTGCATCGAGTCGGCGCTGTTGCAGTAGTCGCGCAGGCGGCCACGGTCGGATTCCTCATCTGGGTCGTGCTGGCGCGGCGGCCGGAGGGGATCACGCTGGAGATGCTGGTGGGCGGAAGCGTCGCCGCCTTCCTCGTGGTCGGATTCGTGATCGAGCTCGCACTCGTCACCTGGCTCCGCCGCGAGATTGTCGACCCGCTCTCCGCCGCTGAAATCGTGGCGTCGCGCGTGGCGCGCGGCGATCTGTCGCAGGCGGCAGACCAGGGATACGGCACGACACGGGCGGGCCAGCTGGTCACGTCGGTCACCGCGATGGTCGAAGCGCTCCGAGGCCTGACCGGCGCAATTCAGGGTGCCGCCGGCGATGCCGCGTCGATGGCACAGCAGATCGCGGCCTCCACACAGCAGATGACGGCATCGACCGAAGAAGTCGCGGGCACCACCGGCGACCTCACCGAGCGCGCGAGCCAGCAGGCCGTGATCGTGCGCGCAGCCGCGGACGACGCCGGGCGCATTCTGCAGATCGCAATCGAGCTGGCGGCCGGCGCAATCCAGGCGGCCGATCGAAACGCGGCACTCGCGCGGCTCGCGCGCTCGCACAAGGATCGCCTCGACACCAGCACGGCCGAGCTTGCGCGGCTTACCGATGAAGTGGAGCGCGGCGCGGCCGAATCCGAGGCGCTCGCCGAATCCTCGACCGAAATCGAGAAGTTCATCACCCAGACCAAGGCTATCGCGAAACAGACGCACATGCTCGCGCTCAACGCGTCAATCGAAGCGGCGCGCGCGGGTGAAGAAGGCAAGGGCTTCAGCGTGGTGGCGGAAGAAGTCCGCAAGCTGGCGGGCCAGGCCGCGCAGGCGGCCACGAGCACGAGCCAGACGGTGCAGGAAGTGCTCGCGCGGGTGCGCACGGCGCGCGAGCGGCTGATCCGGCTGGGCGAGGGTGGAATGATCGCGCGCGACGCCGCGCATGCTGCCGCCGAGGGGCTCATGCATGTGGCGGCTGACGCCGACGAGAACGATCAGTGGACCCGCCGCATCTCGGCATCGGCGCACGACGTGCGCGGATTGATCGAGGGCATTGCAGGCCGAATGAAGGAAGTGTCGGCCGGCACAGAAGACTATGCCGCGGCCGCGGAGCAGATCGCCGCGGCGGCACAGGAGCTCAACGCGTCGACGACCGAGATCTCGACCTCGGCCGGCCACCTGGCACGCGCCGCGGACAAGCTGACCGGAGCGGTCGGAGGTTTCCGGCTCTAGTGATTGGCATCACCGCCTCGGGGAGCCGGTCGCGGCAGAATGGACGGCACTGTCCGTACCAGATATGTTGACGACATCCTCGACGCTGGAGAACCCACGTGAGCCGTGGCCGCTTCATGATTGCGATCGTGGTAGCGCTCGTGTCCCTGTTGAGCTATTTCGGCAAGAGCGTGTTCAATCCGGTGACGCAGGAAAAGCAGCATGTCGGCGGCGTGACCGCGGACCAGGAGATCGCGATGGGTCTCCAGGCGGCACCCGAGATGGCGCAGCAGTTTGGCGGTGAATTGGCGGATCCGCGGGTGCAGGCATTTGTGAAACAGGTGGGCCAACGCGTTGTCTCGCGCACCGATGCCGGACACACACCCTACCAGTACGCCTTTCACGTCCTTGCCGATCCGCAGACGATCAATGCGTTCGCCCTGCCCGGCGGACAGGTCTTCATCACCGAGGGACTTCTTTCGAAGCTGCAGACCGAGGGGGAACTCGCCGGCGTGCTCGGCCACGAGGTGGGGCATGTCGTGGCCCGCCACGGCGCCGAGCACATCGCGAAGTCGCAGCTCACGCAGGGACTCACCGGCGCCGCCGTGCTCGCCACCTACGATCCGAACAACCCCAGCACGCGCAGCTCGGCCGCGGTCGCGATGATGATCGGCCAGCTGGTGGACATGAAATTCGGGCGGGCCGACGAGCTCGAGGCGGACCAGCTCGGCGTCCGCTTCATGAGCGATGCCGGCTACGATCCGCATTCGATGGAAGCGTTGATGAAGGTGCTGGAGGAAAGCGGCGGCCAGCGTCAGCCGGAATTCTTCAGCACGCATCCCAATCCGGAGAACCGGATCGTCAAGATCCGCGCGGCGATCGACGCGAAGTACCCAAGCGGGGTTCCGGCGGGATTGGAGAAGTAGCCCCGCTCGCGCAGTGGTCCCCGCAGCCGAGGTGATGGCGGTTGCGGGCGATCCACGCGTAGAACCGATCGGAGAGGCGATCGGCGTAGGGCAGGCGGAAAACCCACTTGAAGAGATTTCCGCGCGGGAGTACCTCGAAGATTTGCTCGACCGCGGCGGCACCCGACCAGGTTCGCCTGTTCGCTCCGACGAGCTGCATCGCCTCCGCGTATTGCGAAGGCTTGATCCAGGGAAACCGTTTCGGCAGACGCGGATCCGACGACGGGACGATCTCGATGGCCTTCGCCCGGTCCCAGCGTCCGATCATCGCCGCGAACCGCGTGCACATGCTGCAGTCCCCGTCATACACCATTACCCACGTCCGCGGCGCGGCACTCTTGCCGGCTGCGTCGCTGGTGGCGGCGATCATTTAGCGACCACAGCGGCAATCGCCTGGATCTCGATCGCATACCCGTGATGCAGCTCCGGCACCGGCACCACCGCTCGTGCCGGCCGATGCGCACCCATCACCTTCGCGTAGATGGTGTTCACCTGTGCCCAGTGCGCGATGTCGGAGACGTAGACCGTCATCTGGACGACATGGTCCAGGCGGCTGCCGGCCGCGAGCAACACCGCTTCGACATTCCGGAGCACCTGCTCGGTCTGCTGCTCGATCGAACCCGGCGTGCGATCCGCGCTCGCGGGGTCGATCGGGAGCTGGCCGGCCACGTACACGACATCGCCGTGCACGACCGCCTGGGAGTAGTGACCGGCCGGCTGCGGCGCATTCGCCGTGGAAATGGTTTGCAGAGTCACTCGCGGCAGACGCAGAGCGTAGCGACGTAGCTCGACGGAGCAGGATTGCTTCCCGCCGCCGGAGAGGGCGTCAGTGACGAGAGCCGCAGGATGAAGCTGCCAAGCGGCGTCTCCTTCCGGGTGTCGGTATCGAGCGTGACGGACGATGTGCCGCGCGGCGTCGCCACGTCGAGTGCGACGGTCGCCGCGCCGGCCTGCACGCATTGCGTGCCACTGGGACAGCGCGAATCGTTCGTGACGCTGCGGAATGCGACGGTTGCGGATGCTCCACCAATCAGGGCCGACTCGCCAACGTGAAGGCGAAATGCGTTGCCCACCGTGACGGAGTAGGTGGCTGGCGCGCTCATTGCGCCCGGCGATCCTACCGCCGGCGACGGCGATGCGGGTCTACCGCTCGCAGCCGGTGTGCCGCCCGCGCACGCGCCAAGCGCGAGCACACACCCGGCGAACAGACGTGTATTCATGCGTTGAGGTGCCTGCTCAGGCGCGCGGCTCGTCGCGTTGCGTGCGCATCGTCGCGTGGTCGTCGAGTGGCTCCGTCGAGCTGGCGCTGTGGCCGGTCACCCGGTCCCATGCGTCGCGCACCGCGTCCTTGATCTCCTCCCAGGTGGAGCGAGTCTCACCCTGGTTCTCGTACCGATCCCAGCCCTCGCGGAGATGCGGTTCGGCGTCGTCCCACGTGCGACCCGAGTGATGCTGCGCCGACTCGAACCCGTAGCGGTACGCCGGCCGATAACGCTCGTAGAAGTCCGGTCCGATTGCATACGGCCGGCTCGAAAAATTCTCGGTCCAGTAATTATCCTCGGTTTCCCACGCCGCTTTCCAGTCGCTGCCCGGCAAGCGGTCTTCCTCGAACGAGCTGTCCTTGTTGTCGGCCATGATTGTGTGCTCCGCTGAGGCGTTAGACCCGCCCGGACCTGCGCGAACGGGGTTTGGCGAGCCGCCGCCGGGGTGCCGGCGCGGCCGAGGTATCCCTTGTGCCGGGCACCATTGCCGGTACGTGAGGGTGACGCGGCGACGTGGCGGGTACGCTGCCAGGCGCAATCGAATCTCGCCGGACCGAGTCGGGCGCCGACGCCGCGCCAGCCGCTATGGTATCACGCGGGAGCGTGGGGGCAATGACCGCGCGCGGCACATTCGCCTTCGGTGACAGCTTTCCGAACAGGGTGTCCCGCGGAAGCGTTGGTGCGATTTGCGCCCCCAGCAAACCGGCGCCGAGCACCATCGGAACGATCAGCGCGAGAAGGGCGCGCCCTGGCCTCCATCGATCCATACGAACTCCGCTCGTCCCGGTACCCGCGCGATCGGACGATCGCGCACCAGACTGTACCACTTTCCCCTGCCGCGCTCTGTGAGCAGGCCCACCTGGGGGGATGCTATCTTGACCGCATGTCCGCCCAGACCACGCTCCAGACGCTGCTCGCCACCCTCACCAGAATTTCCCCGGCACTTGCGGCACAGGCGGCCGGTACCCTGTTCCGGCGCCCGCCGCGCCAGCGGACGCGCGACGACGAAGAGCGGTTCATTCGAACCGGCCGGTCTCTCAAGCTCCCCTATGGTGACACCGCGCTGTGCGGCTGGGAGTGGGGCGCCGGTCCGACCGTAGTGCTGGCGCATGGGTGGGGAAGCCGGGCAGGACGCTGGGCGACGCTCGCGCCCGCGCTGGTCGAATCGGGGCACCGCGTGGTTGCCTACGACGCGCCGGCCCACGGGCGGTCGCCCGGACTCGGCGCCTCATTGCCGGAGTTTGCGCGCGCCCTCTCCGGCGTGACAAAGGCGACCGGGCCGGTCTTCGCGGCGGTGGGACATTCACTGGGCGGTGCGGCGATCGCGCTCGCGGCCAGCTGGGGGCTCGAGCTCGAGCGCGCCGTGCTGATCGCCGCGCCGGCCGACCCGGCGTCGTACGAGGCGCGATTCGCCGAGTACCTGCAGATGCCGCCCACCGTACGAGAGCTGATGTCGCAGGATCTGCAGCGCCAGCTCGGCATCACGTGGGCCGAGCTGGATATCCCGAAGGTCGTGCGCGGGCTATCGATTCCGGCCCTCATTATTCATGACGTGGACGATGCGGACGTGGCGGCGAACAGCGGAGAGGCAATCGCGGGCGGGTGGCCGGGTGCCGAGCTGATGTGTACGTCCGGGCTCGGCCACCGGTCGATCATTCGCGATCCGGAAGTGGTGTCGGCGGTAATTCAGTTCATCGGGAACTGATGGCAGAGTGATAGTCATGGATCGGGAGAACCTGCTTGCACGCGGCTGGTCGCACGTCGTCTCCACGTCGCACGATATCAGCGAGCTGGAGGCATTCCGCGTCCGCGTCGGCGCTCCGCGCGCAGCACTCCAGCTCGCGAACCCGCGCTGGCCGCATCTCGACCTCCGCGGCGAGGCACGGCAAGCAGCGCTGGCGTGCCGCGACATCGTAATCACGGACCGTACCAGCGACCTCATTCGCTACGTGCGCGGGGCCGAGCGCGCGAAGAAAGCGCAGCCGCAATAGCACCATCGCGCCGCCGCCTCGCCCTTCTACCGTGGCGCGGATACCTTTGGCCCGACCCGATCCGGAGCCCCAGCGGATGCTGCACCTGTTTCGCAATGCGGAGGTCTACGCCCCCGAGCCGCTCGGCCGTCAGCGTCACCTGACGGTCACGCGCGTCGGACCGGTGGCGGCGTGACGACGGTGGTGGGCGCGTGAGCGCCGGCGCGAACGACGGCGCGAACGACACTGCTTTGCCGGCGGACCGGCTGCCCTCGCGCGGCGGCCCCAGCCGCGGCTACATCATTCCGGTGGGCGGTGCGGAGGAGAAGGTCGGCGACGTCACGATCCTCAAGCGCTTCGCCAACCTGTGCGGCGGCCCGTCGGCCCGCATCGCGATCATCCCGACCGCTTCGGAGCTCACCGACACCGGCGACCGCTACGTCGCGCTCTTCAAGAGTCTCGGCGCCGCATCGGCCGTTTCGCTGCCGATCCAGACACGCGCGGACGGCGATCGTCCCGATCTGGTGGCCGCACTCGACAAGGTCGACGGCATTTTTCTCACTGGCGGCAATCAGCTCCGCCTCTCGACCACGGTGGGCGGAACCGACGTCGCGCGGGCGATTCGCCGGCGGAACGGCGCCGGCGTGCACGTCGCCGGGACGTCGGCCGGCGCGGCGTTTCTGTCCGAGCATATGATCGCCTTCGGCAGGGAGGGCGCTTCGCCGCGGGCTCGCATCGTGACGCTCGCACCCGGGCTGGGCCTCACCAATCGCACCATCATCGACCAGCACTTCCGCCAGCGCGATCGGCTGGGCCGACTGCTGACCGCACTCGCGTTCAATCCGTTTGCGATCGGCATCGGACTCGACGAAAACACGGCCGCCTTCGTGGCACCGGACGAGACGCTCGAGGTAGTGGGAGGCGGAGCACTCACCATCGTCGATCCGTCCGAGCTTGAGTTCTCCTCGATGGCGCGCGTTCGCAAGAACGACCCGGTGTGTCTCATCGGGCTGCGGCTGCACATTCTCGATCACGGCTCGACGTTCAACCTCCATACCCGCGTCGCGACCGCCGCACCCGCATTGGCGCTCCGCGTCAAGCCATAGGCACCTGCCATGAAGATCCTCGACCGCAGCGTGTTCGTCGGACCGAACCTGTACGCGCATTTCCCAGTCATCCGGCTTGACCTGGACCTCGGCGAACTCGAGGATTGGCCGTCGGCCAAGCTGGGCCCGGCGTTCACCGATGGGCTGCTCGCCGCGTTGCCCGGGCTCTACAGCCATGGCTGCTCATACGGCAAGCCCGGCGGGTTCGTGCGGCGTCTCACCGAGGACCAGGGCACGTGGCTGGGCCACATCCTCGAGCATGTCGCGATCGAGCTGCAGAACGTGGCGGGACATCCGCTGACCTTCGGCAAGACGCGCTCGCGGCCCGGCCGCGGCCGGTACATGGTCATCTTCCAGTACGAGCAGGCGGAAGTCGGACTCGAGGCCGCCGATCTCGGCGTCACGCTGCTGCACAGCCTCCTGCCCCAGGAGCTGCGGCCGGCGGACGCGGTGCCGCAGGGGTTCGATTTCGCGGCGGCGCGTGACGAGTTCATCCGCTATACCGAGCGGCACGCGCTGGGCCCCTCCACCGCCGCTCTGATCCATGCCGCGGAAGAACGACGCATTCCCTGGATTCGCCTGGGCACCAACAGCCTGATCCAGCTGGGCCACGGCCGCTTCCAGCATCGCGTCCAGGCGACGATCACGAGCCAGACGCCGCACATTGCCGTCGAGCTCGCGTCGGACAAGGAGGAGACCAACAAGGTCCTGGCGCGGCTCGGATTACCGGTGCCGAAGCAGGTACTGGTGCAGGGACCCGAATCGGCGGCGGAGGCGGCGCAGCGGATCGGATTTCCGGTCGTCGTGAAGCCATGGAATGCGAATCACGGCCGGGGCATCACGATCGGGCTCATCAATGCGGCGCAGGTCGCGGAGGCGTTTCACGTCGCCGCCGAGCACAGCCGCAGCGTAATCGTGGAGAGTTTCATCACCGGGCTCGACCACCGCATGCTCGTGGTCAACGGCCGGCTCGTGGCGGTATCGCAGCGAGTGCCCGGTCACGTGACGGGCGACGGCGTGCACACGATCGAGCAGCTCGTCGAGGAAGTGAACGCCGACCCGCGCCGCGGCATCGGGCACGAGAAGGTCCTCACCCGTCTGGAGTTCGATCATCAGGCCGAGCAGACGCTGGCCAAGACCGGGTACGACCGCACCACCGTGCCTGAGGCCGGCGAGAAGGTCTTTCTGCGCTCCACCGGCAACCTGTCCACCGGCGGCACCGCGATCGACATGACCGATGCGGTCCATCCCGACAATGCCGAAATGGCGATTCGCGCCGTGCGCGCGATCGGGCTGGACGTGGGCGGCGTCGACTTTCTCTCCACCAACATCACCCGTTCCTACAAGGAAGTGGGTGGCGCCATCTGCGAGGTGAATGCGGCGCCGGGCTTCCGCATGCACATGGCGCCAAGCGAGGGGAAGCCGCGCGATGTAGCCGGGCCGGTCATCGACATGCTGTTTCCGCCGAACGCGCCGTGCCGCATTCCCATCGCGGCGGTGACCGGAACGAACGGGAAAACGACGACCGCTCGCATGCTGGCGCACATTCACAAGCTCGCCGGGCACCATGTCGGGCTCACGACGACCGACGGTGTGTACATCGACGGCCAGCGCACCGTTGCGGGCGACATGACCGGACCGGTCGCGACGCGGATGGTGCTGAGTGACCCGTTCGTGGACGTGGCGGTACTCGAGGTCGCGCGTGGCGGACTGTTGCGCGCGGGCATGGGCGTCCGCCACGTCGACGTCGGCGCGGTGCTGAACGTGAACTCCGACCACCTGGGCCTCAATGGCATCGACACGCTCGAGGAACTCGCGAAGGTGAAGCGCATCGTCGTCGAGGTGGCCCGGGACACGGCCGTCCTCAACGCCGATGACCCGCTCTGCCTCCGGATGGCGGATCACACCGATGCCAAGCATGTCTGCTACGTCACGATGGACCCGACGCACGAGCTGGTGCGCGAACACATCCAGGCGGGCGGCCGCGGCATGGTGCTCGAAGGCGGCATGACCGGAAAGATGATCACACTCTATGATCATGGTGCGCACATTCCGCTGTTGCCGGCCCATCTGATTCCGGCAACGCTCGAGGGGCGCGCCATGCACAACGTGCAGAACGCGATGTTCGCGGCCGCGATGGCGTTCAGCATGGGACTCAAGCTCGAGAATATCCGCCACGGACTCCAGACCTTCGACACCACGTTCTTTCAGGCGCCCGGCCGCGGTAACGTGTTCGATGAGCACCCGTTCAAGGTGATTCTCGACTACGGCCACAACCCCGCGGCCGTCGAGGCCATGGTGCAGCTGGTGGACGGGCTCGATGGGGGCGGGCGCCGTATCGTCGTACTCTCCGCGCCCGGCGACCGGCGCGACGAAGACGTGCGCGAGATCGCGCGCATTCTCGCCGGCAACTTCGATCACTACATCTGCCGCCGCGACGACGCGCTGCGCGGGCGCGGAAGCGACGAGATTCCCCGCATGCTGCAGGAGACGCTCATCGCCGAGGGTGTCCCGCCGGAGGAGATCGAGGTCGTGCCGGATGAGGTCGACGCGACCGAACACGCGCTCGACGCCGCGCGCGCCAACGATCTGGTGCTCGTATTTGGCGATAACATCACGCGATCATGGGAGCAGATCATCAACTTCCGTCCGGTGGAGGCTGAGCGTCGCGCCACCCGCCGGGCGCGGAGCGGACCGACGGCGACGACGCCGGTGCCGAGCGAGCAGCCGGTCACGTATGTCCGGGATACGCGTGGGGTCCGCTACGCCCGGAGCACCGAGGCAGAAGATTGACCGCCGTCATCGACTCGCACCGGCTCACCGGGCCGCATCTGCTCGGTGACCGGCCCGGCGCGGCGCTCGACGTGGCATTCGAGGATCAGGACACGCAGCGGCTCGTCGGTGCGTGGCACGAGCACGCCCGGCGACTGCTCGATGCGGTGGGGTGGAGTGGCGAAGAACTGTCCGCCCGCACCTTTCCCGGCGGGGCGAGCCTCGTGATCAGCGCGCCGATTGACGGACTGTACGCCGCGACCGATCTCAACGAAGCCGCGTGGGACGCGGCCACCGCCGAGACGGATGGGCGTCCGTTCGACGACTCCGCAGCCGGGCGCCTCCGCGAGACGATCGTCCGCGATCACAACACGCGCCTTCGCGCGTTGCGCGATGCGGCACGCGCGCGCGACGTGACCTTTCTGCACGACGATGAGCTCGTTTCGGCCGGATCCGGACGCGGTGCACAGGTGTGGCCGCTCGGCGACCTGCCGGAAGTTCCCGCGGTCGACTGGGCGGCGGTGCGTGATGTTCCGATCGTGCTCGTCACCGGCTCGAACGGCAAGACCACGAGCGTGCGGCTGCTCGCGGCAATCGTGACCGCCGCCGGTCTGGTCGCCGGCGTGACCTCCACCGACGGTGTGCGCGTCGCAGGCGACACGCTCGCGGGCGGCGATTATGCCGGCCCGATGGGCGCGCGACTCGCCTTGCGCGATCGGCGCGTCGACGTTGCGATCCTGGAAACTGCGCGGGGCGGAATTTTCCGGCGCGGTCTGGCGGTCGAACGCGCGGACGTGGCACTGATCACCAACATCGCAGCGGACCACCTCGACGACTTTGGCGTGCACGACCTCGCCACGCTCGCCGCTGCAAAGCTGGTGGCTGCACGCGCCGTGCGCCCGGACGGAAGGGTCGTGCTCAATGCCGACGACCCCGGGCTCGCCACGCACGCGCTTTCCGTCAGCCCGGCCACCTGGTTCGCCATCGACCCGGCCGCACCGCTCGTCGCGGCGGAGCTCGCGGCGGGCGGCGATGCGTGCTTCGTGGAGGATGGCTGGTTCATGAGTGCACGGGGCGGCCAGCCCGTCCGGGTCGAACGCGTCGATGCGGTGCCGATCACCCATGGCGGCAGCGCCGCATACAATGTTTCGAACGTCCTCGGTGCGCTCGGTGCGGCGATGATACTCGGCGATCGCGCCGGCGGCCGAATGATCAGCCTGCCGGTGATCGCACGTGCATTGCGCGAGTTTGGCGGTACCCCGGCGGATAATCCCGGGCGCGGCAACTTCTTCGACCTTGCGGGCGTGCGCATCGTCGTCGACTACGCGCACAATCCGCATGGCCTCCGCGCGATCGCCGCCGTGGTGAGCGCGCTGGACGCGAGGCGGCGGCTGGTCGTCATCGGGCAGGCCGGCGACCGCGGCGACGACGCATTGCGGGAGCTCGCCCGGGCGACGTGGGCACTCAGGCCGGATCGGGTCATTCTCAAGGAGTTGCCGGAACTGCACCGCGGACGCGAGCCGGGGAGTGTACGACGCGTCATGGCCGCAGAGCTCGAGGCGCTCGGGCTCGCGGCCGATTCGATCGGCCATGTCGAGCGCGAGATAGACGCGCTGACGAAAGCGCTGGCGTGGGCGCAGCAGGGTGACCTCGTCATCATGCTCACGCACGAGGATCGCGAGGCGGTGCTGGGCACCATCGAGCGGCTCAGGCAATCGGGTTGGCGACCGGGAGCGGCCGTGACGCCCGCGTAGCGGAAATCAGCCCATCCCCACCGCGATCGCGCGGCGGAGACGGCAGCCACACTCAGACGACGCGTCGCGACCGCAGCAACTGATCCAATCGCTCGGCGAGCTCCGCCTGGCGGCGGCGCAGCTCTCGGAGCAGCGCTGGACGGCGCCGCAGCACGAAGAAGCGGCGCGCATCGACCCATGCGCTGCGCCACCGTTCGCGAATCCAGAGGCCCGCGATACCGAGCACTGGCAATACGACGACCGCTGCTCCTCCCCACCCCGCCGACGCACCTATCCCGATCGTGACGCAGACGACGATCAGCCAGACGCTGTACACGACTGCGCCGACCCCGAATTTGTAGGTCGCGCGCATGTCGGCGGGGCCCGCGATCCGGGATGCGGCGATACCGGTGAGCCGATATGGCGGCCACCAGATGAGGTGCCCTGCCGCGCCGACCGCCAGCATCGGAAGCAGCGCGAGTGGCAGCCGCCCGAGCGCCCACCGGGCGGCCGTGCGGATGTCGGTGGCGGCATGGAGATCGGACGGTGACAGGTCGAGGCGCTCGAGCGCGCGCAGATGCCGGCGGAGCGCCGCGAGCAGCGGGTGCCACCCGCGGTCATTCCGCACCTCGCGCAGCGTATCTGCTGCAATACGAAGCCGCGCCAGCTTCGTCGCCGCATCCACCCGCCCGGCGCGCTCCACCGCGTAGACCGCCTCCGCGCACTCGACGAGGGGTGCGTCTTCGATGCGATCGAGATTCACTGTCACGGTGCGCAACGCCGCGTCGATCCGTCCAGTGAGTGCCTTCACCGCGGCCACATCGTGCGTGTCGGATGCGCGAAGGTCGTCCCAGGTGACCGCGTCACCGATCACCACGATGGCGTCCGACCGGAAGGTTTGCTTGTCGCGCAGCACGAGGCCCACCGGTACGATCGCAACCACGTCGCGAACGCGTTTGCCGAGCGCAATTCGCGCCGCGCCGGTCTTGAGCTCGGTCATCGCAGGTGCGTCGTGGCTGATGCCTTCAGGAAAGAGTGCGATGGCCGCACCATCGGCGAGCGCCGCCTCGACCGCACCAAACATGTCGGCGTTGCCGGACATCGCGGTCGGGTCGTCCTGCGGACGATATACCGGAATCGCCCCCGCGGCGCGCACCAGCCAGCCGATGCGCCTATCGGTCAGCAGCGGCGCCTTGGCGAGGAAGCGGACCGGACGTCGTGCCGCTGCTGCGACGAGCACCGGATCGAGCATGGCATTCGGATGATTGGCCACGAGCAGAACGGGGCCCATCCCGGGAACCGCGGCACCTGAGATGCGGACGCGATAAAAAAGCCCCGCCGCCGCGCTCGCGAGGCGCGGCAGCCAGGGCAGGAGCCACGGCCGGGCCGGCCTACTGCCCCCGCCCGGCCGCACGCCGGCTCATGACTTGAAGAATCGCCGGAGCGCCGCGCGAGCGGAGTCGCGTGTGGCATCCGGAAGTGGCTGTCCGAGCTTTGCAATCGCCCGACTGTCTGCGCCATACGGATCACCGCGGAACTGCAATGCGCCGCCGTCGGTGTACGCCGTCAGATAGACGATGTAAACGGGCAGCTTTCGCTTGACCGATACCTGCTGCGAACTGTCGCTGGTCATTGCCGTCTGGATGCGCTCGGGCGTCCACTCCGACTGTCCGTCGAGTACATAGCTCGCGAACTGGTCGGGATGCTCGAGCCGGACGCATCCGTGACTGAGCGCGCGCTGGTCCTTGCCGAACAGGTTGCGGGCGGGCGTGTCGTGCATGTAGATGTCGAACTGATTGGGAAAGAGGAATTTCACCCTCCCGAGGGAATTGTCCTCACCCGGCTGCTGCCGGATCCGGAAATCGATCTTCGACGTATCCACGTCTTTCCAGTCGATCGATTGCGGATCGACCACCTCGCTGTTGTTCCCGCGGACGACTTCGTAGTGATGCGCGGCCAAATAATTCGGATCGTCGCGCAGCTTTGGCAACACCTCTTCGTTGGTGATGTCGCGCGGAAGATTCCAGTACGGCCGAAAGACCACCGTGCTCAGCGTATCGGCGAACACCGGTGTCGCATGCCCGTATTCCGATCCCACGACGACTCGCATCGTGAGCACTTCCTTGCCCCCATCGAAGGCGTGCAGGCGGTAATCCGGAATGTTGACGAGCACATACCGATCGCCGAACGCATGGGGGAGCCAGCGCAGCCGCTCGAGGTTGAGCTCCATCTGGCGTATCCGAGCTTCGACCGGAACGTTGAGTGCCTTGAGTGTTGCCGCCTCGACCACCCCGGTCGAGTCGAG
>JBDTQV010000013.1:0-17287 GCA_039932015.1 Gemmatimonadota bacterium
CCGCGCGCGGCGGAGACGCCGCGCGCGGCGGAAGATTTCGTGGTCGGTGAGCACGCGGAGCGACGGCATGACGAACCCGCCGTCGAGCGCACCGACGGCCAGTGTCGCGTGTGTCGAGCGGCGCCCGCTCTCGTCGAGCAGCTCTTCCATCCGCTCGAGCTGGCCCTCGTTGTCGCAGAGGATCAGCGTGGCCGGGGTGCCCGCCAGAATCGAGCGGAGACGGTTGAGGTCGCGATCGATCTTTTCGGGAGAAAAGAAACCGACCTGCAACTGCGGATCATCGTCGCGAAGCACGAGGCGCGGAAAGGCGGCAATGCGCTTTCGCCAGACGGCGGGCTCTTCGAAAATCTCCTCGCGAGTGGGAACGCTCTCACCGAGCCGGCGCGCGATATCGAGGTGATGCGAGGCCTCGTTCCACGCGCGGCCCACTTCATCGGCGTCCGGTCCGGTCGCCTCCTCCAGCAACAGCGCATCCTGCGGCAGGAGCTCGAGCAGCGTCTGGCGGCGTCCCGCGCCATTCGGCGCGCCGCTCTCCGGCCGCACTGAGCGGGTATCGATCGGCAGCACGGTAATCCCGGTGATTTCCTCGGTCGAGCGCTGGGTGGTGAGATCGAAGCCACGAATGGATGAAACGTCGTCACCCCACCATTCGAGACGCGCCGGTCCGGCCATGCCGAAGCCGTACACATCGAGGATGCCGCCGCGCACGCTGAACTCGGCGACTTCGGTGACCGTGGCGACGCGCTGATAGCCCATGGCCTCGAGCTCGCGCACCACCGCCGAAGGCGCCCGGCGCTCGCCTACGGCGAGCCGCATGCGCATCGCCTCGAGCGCCGCCGGCACCAGTGTCCGCTCCGCGGTCGCGCGCGCGGTGGTGACGAGAATGCGGAGACGCCCGCCCAGCACCGACTCGATCGTCTCGGCGCGCTCGCCGGCGATTTCGTAGTGCGGCTCGTCCTCGCCGAGCGCCTCCCGTTGCGGGTAGAGCGCCACCGGCAGATCGGTGAGGTGACCGAGATCGGTGAGCCACCGTTCCGCATCGCCCGGCGTGGGTGCCACGATCACCAGCAGGCGCTGCGACTCCCGCCGCGCGAGCCACGCGGCCAGCACCGCGCCACTCGATCCGGGAAGCCCGCCCAGCCGGAGTGCCGCGCCGCGCGCCGGCAGGCGGCCACCGATGTCCAGCGTCGTTGCGGCGCGATCGAATGCGTCGAGCACGAGCTGCAGTGTCATGCGCGCCACCGCCGCGCGCTTGCGAGCGCTACCTCGATGAGTCCGAGCACGAGTGCGGTCCAGAGGAGCGGACCCCGGAAGTCGGCGGCCGCCTGTGAGGAGAATGCGGCTGGTCCCGCCTTGTCGAGGTCGACGATTCTCGCGCCGCGCCAGAGACGGCGGATCCGGTCGTCGGGCAGCCGGGCCAGGCGCGACTCGCGCGGGTCGACACCGACGTTGAGCGCACCGATCGTGTCGCGCTCAGCGAGCAGCAGGTGGGCACCGAGCTCCGTGGGGCGGAACAGGTCGCCGCCCTCCACCGACCAGCTGCGATCGCCGAGCCGCACTTCGGTGGCGAGGTCCGGAAGCGCGACCGGCTCACCGGGCACGCCGTCGAGAATGGCCAGCTCCCCGCGTGCGACGCGATTGAGCAGCCGGTCGACGAACGGCACGAAGTCGGCGGTGAGCGGCAGCTCGGTCCACGACGGATCGAGGCGGCTGCCGAGCATCACGACGCCGGCGCTTCGGACAATCCAGGGCGAGCCGCCCGCCGTTGCGAGCACGCCAGTGCGGCCGCTGCCGGTGGACTCGAGCACGTAGCGCTGCCGGACCGTGCGTCGTCCCGCCAGCGACCCGCTGTCGGTCGTCGTCGCGGTCATGGAGAGCGCACCGTAGCGCCAGCTCACACCGCGCCGCGCAAGTGCCCGGTTGAGCGCGCCGAGCTCGGCCGGATCTGCCGGTGGCATCACGACCGATGCGCCGGTTCCGAGTGCGCCGGCCGTGACTTCCGTGCCGCGCGTAATCCGCCGGTTGGCGGCCAGCACTTCGCACGCGGCGCCGAGATAACGATCGGAGGGACTCCAGACTACGGCCGCCACCGGCGCGACGCGGAGCCACGCGCTGCGCTCATCGTCGAGCCGCAGCTCGTCCGCATCGAGTGCCGCCGTCGCGATCCACCAGCCCGGAGCAGCACCCGGCACGGGAATCGTGACGCCGCCGCCGGCACTCGCGAGCGCCTGGCGGCCGGGCCGCGTGCCCAGCCGTACCGTGACCGGCACCGCCCGGCCCGAATCACCCGCGAGCGTCACCACCACTCGGCCACCGTCGGTCGACCATGGCTGCGCACCGGTCGAAAGTCCCGCAATGCCAACATTGGCCGGTGTGTCTCCAGCGGGCCGTGCGACCACGAGAGGTACCGTGATCGACGCCTCACCTGCCGCACTCGCCTGCAGATCGCTCAGCAACATGATTTCCGGGGGACGGGTTTCGGGCGCGAGTACCTGGGCCGCGAGCGCGAGCGACGCGCCGAGATCCATGCGCAGCGCTGCGGGACGAAGGCTGTCCAGCGCTTCACCAAGCGTTGCTGCGTCGCCCCGTCGGGGCACGCCATCGGCCGTTATCAGCCAGAGCGCGTCCGTCGGCGTCGAGCGCGCCAGCACCGCGCGCGCGGCCGAGCGCAGCTGCGCCAGCCGCGGGGTGCCGCCGCTCACCACCGCGCTGCTCGGGCTGTTGTCGAGCACGACGACGAGCGCACCCGGCGGGTGGCCGGGCACTCCCGTGAGCGGCATGGTGGGGCCGGCGCCGGCCATCACGAGCGCGGCGATGAAAAGCGTCCGGACGAGCAGCAGGAGCCAGTGCTGCAGCTTGAGCCGGCGCTGGTGCTCCTGCGTGGTGGTCACGAGATAACGCACCGCCGGAAACACCACGGTGGGCGGCTCACGCCGCGCGACGAGGTGAAGCAGAATGGGAATGCCGGCAGCGGCGAGCCCGGCGAGCAGCCATGGATGGAGAAAGAGGATCATCCGCGACGCGACACTGCGAGGGCAGTCCGGAGCACGGGACCGAACGGGGCATCCGTGAAGACCCGGTGATAGCCGATGCCATTGCGGCGGCAGGCCAGCCGCCAGGCGGAAACCACGCCCTCGACCGTCGCCTCGTACGCGCTGGCCCAGTCGCGCGGGCGCAGCACGACCGCTGCGTGCGACTCCGGATCCTCGAATCGCGCCTCCGCCGGTCCGCTCAGAGTCGCCTCTGCCGGATCCATGATGTGCAACACCAGCACGTGATGCCCGCGGTGACGGAGGAACCGCAGCGCCTTGAGCGCAAGCTCCCGCTCGAGCAGGAGATCGGACACGAAGACGACGAGTCCCCGGCGGCGGAGCGCCGCGACCACGCGTCGGAGCGCCGGTTCCGCCGCCGTCCCGGACCCGGGCTCGAGCGACGCCAGCACGTTCAGCAGCTGGTGCCAGTGACCGGTGCGGGCGCTGGGCGGCGTAACCGAACGCACGGTATCGTCGAAGGTGATGAGCCCGGTCGCGTCCCGCTGCCGCAGCAGGACGAGGGAAAGCGCCGCGATCAGGCGGCGCGCGTAGTCGAGCTTGGTGAGGCGGCTGCCGGGCGCGCCAGACCACCCCATCGACTGCGAGGCATCGCAGACAACGGCGGCGCGAAGGTTGGTCTCTTCCTCGAACTGCTTGACGTACAGCCTGTCGTTCCGACCGAGTATCTTCCAGTCCACGTAGCGCAGCTCATCCCCTGGCTGGTACATCCGGTGCTCGGCGAATTCGACCGAGAAGCCGCGGCGGGGCGAGCGATGAAGGCCCGTGAGAAAGCCTTCCACCACGCCTTCGGTGACGACCTCCAGGCCACCGAGACGGGAGACTTCGAGCGGATCGAGCAGATCGAGGCGTGCACGACCGGCGGGTGCGGCGGTTCCATTCATTCCGGGCAGCAACGTATTCGGGGGGACGCGGGTAAGTCAACGCGGGACGACCGGTGTCCAGATCGCGGACACTTGCCGCTCAGCCCGCTTCGGCGTTCGCGCATAACAGCTTGTTCGCCGCCGCGTTACGATTTTTGAGTCGCTGTGGCACAGACCATGCTTGGCTGCGTCTGGTCCAGTCGCCCCAGCCCGCTCGGAGGTTTTCATGCTCATCGCCGGACTCATTCTGCTGGCGCAGACCGCCGCCACCTCTCCGCCTCCGCGGGCGATGGCTCCGGCCGAGAAGCCGCAGGTACAGCAACCCGCCCTGCCAAAAGAGACGCAGCAGCCGGATCGTCGCGAACCCGAGCATCGCGAGCCTGACCGCCGGCGAGACGACCCGCCGCGCGCCCATCCCGATACTCCCGCGGAGCCACGCCGTACGCGTCCCGCGCAGGATCCCAGGCCAAGGAGCACCGGCGAGCCAGCGCTCCGGCCGCGCCGGCGCTGAGCACACTCATTTCGTCCACTCCACGAGAGGTTTGCATGCGACGACTGCTGGTCCTGCCACTTTTGCTCGCCGGCACCCCGCTCGCGGCACAGACCCCCGCGGTCCGGCGTGCCGCCGCAACGATCACCGCCGCCGATGTGTCTCGGCGCATCCGGGTGATCGCCGATGATTCGATGATGGGCCGGGACACGCCGAGCCGCGGGCTCGACATGACGGCCGGGTACATCGCCGGAGAGTTCAAGCGCTTCGGGCTCAAGCCCGGCGGCGACAGCGGCACCTACCTGCAGAAATATCCCCTCGTCAGCCGGCGCCTCAACGCCGACGCATCCAGCATCCTGTTCGAAGGCCCCAACGGCGTGCGCTTCTCGCTGCCATTCACGACGGCCGCCGCGTCCGGCGGCCGCGGCGCGGCGCCTTCGGGACCCATCAAGAGCTCCGTCACGCTGCTGAGTAACGTGGTCGATCCGGCGCAACTGCTCGCGCCCGAGATCACGAACCATCTCGTGATCTGGGTCATCAACCTTGCGCACCGCCCGGCGAATTATCGCGCCGTGATCGCCGGCCTGACCGAAGCCGGCGCGGGCGCGATCGGAATCATCGCCAATGACGATTCGGTCTTTCAGCAGCTGCTCCAGGTTCAGGCGCGCGCGCGCACCGCTCCGGATCTGCCATCAGCGCAGACGACCACTCCGCCCACCGTGTATCTGAGCGAGCGCGCCATCGTGGCTGCGGTACCGGAGGCGGCTGACCAGTTCAACCAGCTTCGCGCGTCTCCCGCGCCGATCATCGCGCCGATGCCCAACTGGGAGTCGACGCTCACGCTTCGCGACACGGTACTCGCACGAACCAGCGCGCCGAACGTGGTCGGCATTCTCCGCGGCAACGATCCGAAGCTGCGCGACGAGTACGTGTTCATCACCGGGCACATGGATCATATCGGCATCACACCGGGCGCCGCCGACAGCATCAACAACGGCGCCGACGACGACGCGTCCGGCACGGTGGGCGTGGTCGAGCTGGCGGAGGCGTTTTCGAAAGGGCCGGCGCCAAAGCGGTCGATGGTATTCATGACCGTGAGCGGCGAGGAGAAGGGCCTGCTGGGCAGCGCGTGGTATGCCGACCATCCGACGGTGCCGCTCGCGAATATCGTCGCCGATCTCAACATCGACATGATCGGCCGGAACTGGAAAGACACCATCGTCGCGATCGGCAAGGAACATTCCGATCTGGGCGCGACGCTCAACCGGGTCAACGCGGCGCATCCCGAGCTCCGCATGACGGCCATCGACGACATCTGGCCCGATGAGCGGTTCTACTTCCGCTCGGACCACTACAACTTCGCGCGGAAGGGCGTGCCGATCCTCTTCTTCTTCAATGGCGTGCATGCCGACTATCACCGTCCGAGCGACTCGCCGGACAAGATCGACGCCGAAAAGGAAGCGCGCATCGTGCGGCTGATCTATTACCTCGCGCGGGACGTCGCCAATGCACCGGCGCGTCCGCAATGGAAGCCCGAGAGTTACAAGCTCGTGGTTCAGGGCGAGGGGCGCTGAGCGCGATGGCCGATTCAATCGCGGAGTTCAACGCCTTTCGCACCCGGATGAACCAGGAAATTCTCGGCGCCGGGAACCTCACCATCAATCGCTTCTTCGCGCTCGACCACCGGGCCTACGAGCCCGGTGCGCTCGGCACAAAAACGAAGGAGATGCTGGGTCTCGTCGCGTCGATGGTGCTGCGCTGCGATGACTGCATCACGTACCACGTCGTTCGCTGCCACGAGGAAGGCGTGACCGCCGACGAATTTCAGGAGATCTTTTCAGTCGGCCTCGTGGTGGGCGGCAGCATCGTCATTCCCCACCTCCGGCGGGCGATGGCGCGTCTGGGCGAGCTGCAGGCGGCAGCTCCGTTCCCACCCGCTGACTGAGCAGCACGCCGATCACGATCGCGCCCGCCCCGGCAAGTTGCAGCGCGGCGGGCCGCTCCCCCAGCATCAGTGCGGCCGTTGCCATCGCCACCAGCGGTGTCGCGCAGGCGTAGACGGCCGTGCGGTTGCTCCCCACCGTCCGCACACTCGCATTCCACAGCAGATACGCCACCACCAGCGACATTACCGACGCGAACCCAAGCCCTCCCCATCCGGCGAGGGTGATGGCGCGCCAGTCGGTCTGGAGCAGTGAGGGCAGCCCTGCTGCGATCAGCACCGGAGTGCCGAGCACCATGGTCCAGCAAGTGATCGCCAGGGGTGACATCGAGAATTTCAGTTGCCGAACGCCCAGCGTGAATGCGGCCCAGCACGCGACGGCGAGCACGGTGACCAGGTCGCCCGCCGCAGTGCCGGCGCTAAACGAGACGCCCCGCGCGACCACAACGAGCACCACACCGAGCGTGGCAAGCGCCAGCCCCTGCGCGGCGCGACGGCGGAGCCGTTCGATCCCAAGCGCGGCGCCCAGTGCGGCGACGAGTGCGGGCATGCTCGCGAGAATGAGCGCGCTGTTCGTTGCCGTCGTGCGCGAGAGCCCGATGATGAAGGCGATCTGGTAGATCGAATTTCCGATCAGCCCGAGCCGGGCAAGCGGCCAGGTCGCACCCGCCGGGGGCCGAATCCGTCCTTCACGCCATCGGAGCACGGCAAGCAGCACGATCGACGCGATCACGAATCGCAGCGCGGTGAAGCCAAGCGGGGGAAACTGCCGGAGTGACCACTTGGAGACGCTGAAATTGACGCCCCAGATCACCACCACCGCGACCATCTGTGCCGTGACGGCACGGCGCGGCTGGACGCGTGGACCGGGTGCTGCATGCGAGTCGGACATAGGCAGCCGAAGATAGCGTCGGTCCCTTATATTGCCCGCCATGTCCCAGTCCAGCATTCGCAATTTCTGCATCGTCGCCCATATCGATCACGGCAAATCCACCCTGGCGGACCGCCTCATCGAGGCGACCGGTGCGGTGCAGAAGCGCCAGATGCGCGACCAGCTGCTCGACACCATGGATCTCGAGCGCGAGCGCGGCATCACGATCAAGCTCAATGCCGTCCGCATGACCTACCGCGCCAACGACGGCCGGGACTACGAGCTCAATCTGATCGACACGCCGGGCCACGTCGACTTCACGTACGAGGTCTCCCGCTCGCTCGCCGCGTGCGAAGGGGCCATCCTCGTCGTGGACGCATCGCAGGGGATTCAGGCGCAGACGCTGAGCAATCTGTTCCTCGCGATGGACGCCGGCCTCGACATCATCCCGGTGCTCAACAAGATCGACCTGCCCGGCGCGGAGCCGGAGCGGCGTGCGAAGGAGATCATGGACCTCATCGGCGCGAGCCGGGAGGAAATTCTCGCGGTCTCCGCCAAGGAGGGAACCGGCGTCCCCGCGCTGCTCGAGCAGATCGTCGCGCGGATTCCGCCGCCGCGCGGCAACCCCGCCGCACCGCTCCGGGCGCTCATCTTCGATTCGTACTACGACCGCTATCGCGGCGCGGTTCCGAGTGTGCGGGTGGTGGACGGTGCGCTCGAGAAAGGGATGGAGATCGCCTTCGGCGCGCACCCAGCCGATGTCTACCACGTGGACGAAGTAGGCTATCTGCAGCTTGGACAGCATCCCGCCGATCGGCTCGAGGCCGGCGAGGTGGGCTACGTGGTGGCCAGCCTGCGCGAGGTGCGGGATGCACGCGTGGGCGACACCATCCTCGACGCCGCGCACCGCAACATCGAGCTGCTGGCGGGTTATCGCGATGTGAAGTCGATGGTATTCGCCGGCGTCTACCCGACTGACTCGGATCAGTACGAAGGACTTCGCGACGCGCTGGAGAAGCTGCGCCTCAACGATGCAAGCCTTCAGTACGAACCGGAGTCTTCGACCGCGCTCGGCTTCGGATTCCGCTGCGGCTTTCTCGGACTGCTGCACCTGGAGATCGTGCAGGAGCGGCTGGAGCGCGAGTTCAATCTCGACCTCATCACGACGGTGCCCACGGTCGAATACCACGTTTACCGCACCGACGGCGCAATGATGCTGCTCGAGAATCCCACCGCCCTGCCCGACCCGGCGGAGATCGAGCGCATCGAGGAACCGTTCGTGAAGGCGCGCATCATGGCACCGTCGGAGTACATCGGCGGCATCATGAAGCTGGGCCAGGAGCGGCGCGGCGTCTACAACGGCATGCACTACATCGACCCGACGCGCGTCGAGTTCGACTTCGAGTTTCCGCTGGGCGAGATCGTGCTCGATTTCTACGATCGACTCAAGTCGATCAGCCGGGGGTACGCGTCCCTCGACTACGAGGTGATCGGGTTTCGCCCCGGCGACCTCGTCAAGCTGGACATGGTCATCAACGGCGACCCGGTCGACGCCTTCAGCGTGATCATCCATCGCGACAAGGCGTACGAGTGGGGCCGGAAGGTGGCGGAAAAGCTGAAGGAGCTGATCCCGCGCCAGCTCTACGCGGTGGCGATTCAGGCCGCGGTAGGCCAGAAGATCATTGCGCGCGAGACGATCAGCGCGTTCCGGAAGGACGTGCTCGCCAAGTGTTACGGCGGTGACATCACCCGGAAGCGCAAGTTGCTCGAGAAGCAGAAGGAGGGAAAGAAGCGGATGAAGCAGATCGGCTCCGTGGAAATTCCCCAGGAGGCATTCCTCGCCGTGCTGCAGGTCGACGACTGATGCGCTACGTCCTCGGCATCGACATTGGCGGAACGAGCTTTTCGATCGGCAGCGTGGCGGAGGACGGCAGCCGTGTTGCGGTGCTCCGAAACCTGCCCACGCTCGCCGATGGCGGTGCCGACGACGTCGTGGGCCGGATCGTGGCGCTCGCGCACGAGGTGATTGCGCTGACGGCGGCGGCGGAGCCGGGCGCGGAGTGCCTGGGCGTGGGCGTGGGCGCGCCAGGGCCGCTCGACACCCATCGCGGACTCGTGCTACTCACCCCGAACCTTGGCTGGGTGAACTTCCCGCTGCGCGACCGCATCGAGGCGGGACTCGCGCGGCCGGCGGCGCTCGACAACGACGCCAATTGCGCGGTGCTCGGGGAATGGTGGATGGGCGCCGCGCGCGGCAGTCGCCACGCGATCGGTGTCACGATCGGCACCGGCATCGGCGGCGGGCTCGTGCTCGACGGCCGGCTCTATCACGGGATTTCGGACTGCGCCGGGGAGATTGGCCACGCGTCGATCGATTCGAACGGCCGCCGCTGCAAATGCGGCAACTACGGCTGCATCGAGGCGTACGCATCCGGGCCGGCCATCGCGCGCCGGGCGGTGGAGGCGATCGAGGCCGGCGCGGAGACGAGCCTGCGGAGCTATGTGGGTGATCGGCTCGACGACATCACCGCCCAGACGGTATACGAGGCCGCGCACGACGGCGACGAGCTGGCCCGCGAGGTCGTCAACGACACCGCGAAATTTCTGGGCGCGGCACTCGCCAATCTGGTCAACATCTTCAACCCCGAAGTCGTGGTCATCTGCGGCGGCGTCACGCGCGCCGGCGATCTGCTCTTTCAGCCACTTCGCCGCGAAGTCGCGCGCCGCGCGTTCAAGCCGGCCGTCACGGCGTGCCGTATCCTTCCCGGCGAGCTCGAAGCGCCGGGCGTGTACGGTGCGGCGCGCGCATTCCTCGACCAGCAGGCTGCGCGTGCCTAAGGTCGGTATCGTCGGCTCGCTCGTCTGGGACGTGATCCACGGCCGCGATCCACTGGCGGCGCCAGTGGAAGAGTGGGGCGGCATTGCCTATGCGCTCGCGGGCATGGATGCGTCGCTGCCGGCCGACTGGGCGTTCGTGCCGCTGATCAAGGTGGGCCGCGACATGAGCACGCGCGCGGCCGAGCTGCTGCGCACCTTCCCCCGCATGCAGGCGGGCGCGCGGTGCGTCGAGGTCGCGGTCCCCAACAATCGCGTCGTGCTGCACTACGCATCGGCGGAGCGGCGCTGCGAGCGCATGGCAGGCGGGGTGCCGGGCTGGAACTGGGCCGAGCTGGGACCGATGGTGCAGGATCTCGATGCGCTGTACGTGAATTTCATTTCCGGGTACGAGATGTGTCTCGGGACCGCACAGGCGCTGCGGCAGGGATTTGCCGGGCCGATCTACGCCGACCTGCACAGCCTGTTTCTCGGCATGCAGCAGGACGGCATCCGCGTGCTGCAGCCGCTGCCGAACGCGCCGGCGTGGTTCGGCTGCTTTGACGCGATTCAGCTCAATGAGGATGAGATGCGCCAGCTTTCGCCCGATCCGCTGAGTCTCGCCGCCGACGCACTCGGAGCGGGCGTGCAGCTGCTGGTCGTCACCCTCGGGCCGAAGGGCGCCGCGTACGTTGCGGCACCGGGCTTCGATGGCTGGGACGGCGGACGGACATCCATCTCGCCGGCGGCCGGCGCCGCCGTTCGCTCCGCGCTGGTCGCGGCGCCGTTTGCCGATGCACTCGATCCGACCGGCTGCGGGGACGTCTTCGGCGCGTCGCTCTGCGCCCGTCTCCTCGCGGGTGATTCGGTCGAGCCAGCCCTTGAAGCAGCGAATCGCATGGCCGCGCGCAACGTCGCGTTCCGCGGCGCGAGCGGCCTGTCCCGCCACCTGCGCGGCGAGCTGGTGATGCCATGACGCGTATCGTCGAGATCCCGACCAGTTTCGATGACCGCGCGATGGATCAATTCGCCGGCGGCTTCGGCACGTGGCCGCCCGAGGAGCGCCTGCTGTTCGATGCCAGGCCCGCCCAGTGGTCGACGCCCTACGCGTTCGTGGCCATGCTCACGGCCGCGCAGGCCCTGGCCGAGGCAAAGGCGGAGCGGCCGCTGCTGTACGCGCCGGCGTCGGACGATGTGCGCCGTTACTGGGCGCGCGCGGGATTTTTTCGTCACGCGGCCGAGCTGTTCGAGATTCATGGCAAGGTGCCGAAAGGGGCCGCCGGCCCGTCAGACACGTTGCTCGAGGTGACGCCGATTCGTGCGAGCGAAGACGTGCACGAGGTGGTCGGCCGCATCCAGGAGAGCGCCGCGCGCATTCTGGGCGATCTGGGCCTCGAATCCAAGGCCACAATCGGATTCACCATGGCGCTCTCGGAGGCATGCCAGAATATTGTAGAGCACGCCGGCACCAGTGGGTGGGTCGCGGCGCAGGCGTACGACTGGCGCCGCCGGATCGGGTCGCGCGTCGCGGTGATTGCGGTGAGCGATTCCGGAATCGGCTTCCGCCGCTCGCTCGAGCCGACCCAGGCCAAGCGATTCGGAGATCGCTGGAGCGATGCCACCGCACTCGAAGCGGCGTGGATCCAGAACGTGAGCCGCTTCCGGGATCCGGGACGCGGTCAGGGACTCGCCGGCATCAAGCGCTATCTGAGCCGATGGGATGGCAAGATCACGATTCGCAGCGGCACCGCACGGCTGGCCAACGTCCCGCAATGGGACCGGGAGGACGTTCCGATGAGTGAGCATCTTCCATTCTTCCCCGGCGCACAGGTGCAGGTGATTCTGGCCGCGCGGCCCAGCGCGTGATCCAGACGATCCGGCTCCACCACGTGCTGCGCGAGACGGTGCTCACGCCGTATCGCAACCTGGTTACCCGCCCCACCGGCGCCGCCGTCCGCGACCGCATCGAGCGGGCCATGGCCGAGTCGGAGTGTCGCACGGCGCTCCTGGATTTTTCCGAAGTCGAACTGCTCGATCTGAGCTGCGCCGACGAGATCGTCGCCAAGCTCCTGCTGATCTCGGTTCCCCGGGCGGAGCGCTACGTGGTGCTCTGGGGCCTGCGCGAAGATCAAATTGAGGCGATCGACCACGTGCTGACGCACCAGCGGCTGGCCGTCGCCGCGTTCTGCGTCGGCGCGGCCGCGCTCGATGTGCTTGGCATGGCCGACGCCGATGCGCGCGCGGCATTCGCGCGGATCACCGCGTGCGCGATCGACGCAGCAACTCTGGCGGCCGAGCTTGGGTGGACCGGGGACCGCGCCGCGTATGCGCTCGAGACACTCGCCGCGCATCGGCTCGTGCGCGTCTCCGGAGATTTCTTTCACCCGCTGTTCGTCGCGTGAGTCGGCGCCGCTTCGGTCTCAGCACCACCGCCATCCATGGGGAGCCGCATCGCCGCGCCGATGGCGAGCCGGTGGCGCCCGCGCTCTTTCAGAGCACCACCTTCGCGCAGCCGGTCGGCTCCGACGAGGAAGTGCTCTACACCCGCTACGGCAACAATCCGACGCAGGTCGATCTGGCGCGGAAGTATGCGCTGCTCGAAGGCGCGGAAAAGGCCGTGTTCGTCGCCAGCGGCATGGGGGCGACCGCGCTGGCGCATCTTGCCGTGCTTCGGCCCGGCGAACACCTGATTTCCAGCGAATGGATCTACGGCGGGACGCGTACGCTGTTCGATCAGGAGCTTGGCCGGTTCGGTATCTCGGTCACCTATGTCGATCCGCAGCAGCCGCGGCTCTGGAAGAAGGCGGTCCGCAAGGAAACACGGGCGCTCTTCTTCGAGGCGCCCACCAATCCGTTGATGCGCGTGCCGGATTTCACGCCGGTGGCGCATGCGGCAAAGGAATTCGGTCTCGCCTTGCTGGTGGACGCGACGTTCGCGAGCCCGGTCAACTTCCGGCCGCTCGAGCACGGCGCGGACGTCGTGATCACGAGTGCGACGAAATATCTGAACGGACACAGCGACGTGATTGCCGGCGCGGTTGCCGGTTCGGCGTCGCTGATCGATGAAGTCGTTCGTTTGATGCGGCTCTGGGGCCAGGCGATCGATCCGCACGCCGCCTGGCTGATCGATCGCGGCATGCGCACGCTCGCGGTGCGCATGGAGCGGCACAACGCGAATGGCATGGCGGTCGCCCAGTGGGCTGCGGCGCACGAGGCGGTCGCACGGGTGCACTACCCCGGGCTCCCGTCGCATCCCGATCATGCGCGGGCCAAGAAGCTGCTCGACGGGTTCGGCGGCATGGTGGGACTGGAGCTCCGCGGCGGCGTGACGGCCGCGGAGCGGATGCTGCGGCGGCTGAAACTGGTGACCCACGCGCCAAGTCTCGCCGGGGTCGAAAGTCTGATCTCGGAACCGCGGCTCACGTCGCACAAGGGCATCGGGGCGGCAGGACGGGCGAGTCTCGGAATTCCGGACGGTTTTCTTCGCCTGAGCTGCGGTATCGAAGACGCCGAGGACATCATCGCCGACTTGGCGGAGGGCCTGGGATAGCGATTCATGCGGTCCGCCTCTTGGCCCGGAGCATTTACCTCCTCTATCTTCCGCGCGTGATCCGACTCACCCACGTACACAAATCATATCCGAACGGCGCCGTCGGCCTGAAGGACGTTTCCTTCCATGTCGCGCGGGGCGAGTTCGTCTTCCTCACCGGCCATTCCGGCGCCGGGAAGTCGACGCTGCTCAAGCTGCTGTTCGCGGAGCAGCGGCCGACGTCGGGCGAGGTGCGTATCTCCGGCCAGGCCGTGAACACGCTGAAGGCTGATGCGATCCCGCGGCTCCGCCGGCGCCTGGGCGTCATTTTCCAGGATTTCCGGCTGCTCGAGGACCGGACCGCCACCGAGAATGTTGCCTTCGCACTCGAGGTGACCGGCGCCCGGCATGATACGATCGGCGCGCGCGCCAGCCGCGTGCTCGCTCAGGTGGGTCTGTCCGCCAAGGGCCGCGCATATCCGCGCGAGCTCTCCGGCGGCGAGCAGCAGCGCGTCGCGATCGCGCGCGCGCTCGTCAACGACCCCGCCATTCTCCTGGCGGACGAGCCCACCGGCAACCTCGACGAACGCGCGACGCGCGGCGTGTTCCAGCTCCTTCGGGACATCAACGCCGGCGGCACCGTCGTCGTGATGGCGACCCATGATCTCGACCTCGTCCGGCAGACGACGTTCCGCACGATCGAGATGCGCGAAGGCTCCGTCGTCTACGACAGCGCCGACGACGCCGGCGCGGAAGCGCGATGAGACTGCTCTTCCGCGAAGCGCTGCTGGCCTTTCGCCGGGCCCCCTTGCTCAGCGCGCTCTCCATCACCACGATCGCATTCTCCCTGTTTACCGTCGGGCTGTTCGGCATCGTCGCGATCAACCTGAAGAAGGCCTTGCAGGGACTCGAAGAGCGGGTGGAGGTCGTCGCGTTCGTACTGCGTGGCACACCAGCGGAAACGATCACGCTCGCCTCGCAGGACATCGCGACGTTCCCCGAAGTGCAGGAAGTCAATTTTGTCAGTGAAGATCAGGCGCTCGCGCGCGCGCGCCGCGAGCTGGTCGAATTCCGCGATGCCTATCGCGATCTTCAGGTAAATCCGCTCCCGCCGTCGCTCGAGCTCAGGCTCCGGGATGGATATCGCGACGCCACACACGTATCGGCCGTCGCGGAGCGCCTCAAGGGATTCACGTTCGTCGAAGACGTGCGCTATGGTCGCGACTGGATCCAGCGCCTCGATCACCTGCGCAATCTGACCGGAGTCCTCGGCCTGGTGATTGGCCTGGTGTTCGCCACCGTCGCCATGGTGATCATCGGCGTCACGATCCGGCTCACGCTGCTGCAACGCGCGCGCGAGATCCATGTCATGCGGCTCGTGGGCGCGACGAACTGGTTCATTCGCGGGCCGTTCCTGCTCGAGGGCGCGCTCAAGGGGCTGATGGGCGGGCTGCTGGCGCTGGCGCTCTGCTATGGCGGGTACATCGTCTTTCAGCAGAACACGTCGGCCGTGGCTGGGCTGATCTTCTTCAGCGAGGCGCAGGCGTTCACGATCGTCGCATTCGGGGTGCTGCTCGGACTGGGCGGAAGTCTGGTGAGCGTTGGCCGCCATCTCCGGCACATGGGCGGCAGAGCCGACCGGCGTGCGTCGTAGCCGGATACTCCGGCGCACCGGCGTGCTGCGGCTGCTCGTGCTGGTGGCTGCCGTCGCGGTGGTTCCGCGCGCCGTCCTGGCACAGGGTAACACCACGACGCGCGAGCTCGAGGAGAGCCGCCGCCGGCTCGACGAGATCAAGAACGAGCGCGAGCGGCTGCAGCGGCAGCAGGAACGTCTCAAGGGGCAGGTCCACGACGTATCCGACGAGCTCGACAACATCGAGCGACAGCGCGAGTCCACCAGCCGGATCGTCGGTGAGATCGAACGTCAGATCGGCGGGCTCTCGACTCAACTCGATCGTTCGAGCGCCGAACTGATTCTCGCGCAGGACAATCTCGCCGAACGTCGCGCGGTGCTCGACCGGCGGCTGGTCGACATCTACAAGCGTGGCCCGCTCTATACCTTCCAGGTCATGCTCGCCGCGGAATCGTTTGGCGAGCTCCTGAGCCGATACAAGTATCTCTACCTCACCAGCCGGCAGGATCGCGCGCTCGTCACCGATGTCGAGCGGTTGCGCAATCGCGTGCTGTCGCAGCGTGGCGAGATCGTCCAGGTCAAGACACAGCTCGATCACAGCCGGGACGAACGCGCCGCCGAGCTCGGTCGGTACATCCAGCTGGCGGATGCGCGGGAAAAACGGCTCAATGATCTGCAGCGCAGCGCACGGGCAACCGACCAGCGGCTCGTCGCGCTGGAGAAAGACCAGGCGCGCCTCAACGACTTGCTCGCGACCCTCGAGCGGCTCCGGCGCGACGAGCTGGCACGGCGGCGCCCGTCCGCCGGAACCGGCAGCGCCTCATCCGCTCCCGTACCGTCATCCACCGCCGGCAGCATGACCACCGCGGACATCGGCCGCCTGGATTGGCCGGTCGAAGGCCGGATTCTCTATCGGTTCGGTCGCGACACGCTCGCGACCGGCGGCGTGATCCGCTGGAATGGCATCGGCATCGGCGCGGCGGTCGGCTCGCCGGTCCATGCGGTGGAGTCGGGAAAGGTCGGTTTGGTGGGACAGGTGGGCACGTACGGCCTGATGGTCGTGATCGAGCATGGCAACGGGTACTACTCGATCTATTCGAATCTCAATTCGTCGTCGGTGAAGCTGGGCGCGACGGTGACGCGCGGCGAGACCATCGGATCGGTGGGCGGCCGCAATTCGGACTACGGGCCGCACCTGCATTTCGAAATTCGTGGAGAAAATCAGATTGCACTCGATCCGACCGAGTGGCTGCGGCGGCGCTGACCGTCAGGTCGCGACCGCTTCCGCGGTTCCTGTGCGATCGCCGCTCTGGCTCTTGCCGCGAAGCAGGGCGGCTTCGGCCAGCGCGAAGAGGTCGCCGACCTGCTCCGCCGCCGGGTGGGGAAAGGTGACGATACCGGCCGAAAACCGGGGAACGGCTCCGGACGCGACGTCGGCAAAGGCGTGCGCGCCGAGACGCTGGCGCACCCGATTGACCGACTGGCGCGCGCCGGCGAGGGCGGTTTCGGGCAACAGCACCGCGAACTCATCCGCCCCGTAACGGCAGATATAATCCGGCACGCGCAGGCCGGTCCGGAGCACGCCGCCAATCTCCGCCAGCATTCGCTCGGCGATTTCCGGTGCTTTCCGCTCGCCATCGGCGCGCAATTCGTCGATGTCGAGCAGTACGAGACTGAAGCTGAGCGCGTATCGGCGCGCGCGTTCGAACTCCTCGCGAATCCGGCTGTCGAGCGCATCCGGTGTCCCGCAGCCGGTGACCGGATCGACCGAAGCATCGCGGCGTCCGAACGCGCCGCCTTTCGCGGTGAGCTCGAGCACGCGCGCGGCGGCGGTGGAAAGCGTCTCGGCGAATCCGATCTGCGCCGGCAAGAGCTGGACGCCCGCATCGCGGGTTCGGAGCAATAGAACACCGGTGACGTCACCGGCGACACGCATGGGCAGCGCAACCACGCTTTGCACCGCGACGGTCAGCGATTGTTCGTTCCAGCGGCGCCGAACGGTTTTGAACAGCGGGTCCGAATGTACGTCGGCGATCACGACGGGCCGGCCCGTATGCACCGCCTCGGTGATCTCGGGATAGCGGCTCAGGTCCAG
>JBDTQV010000014.1:0-16406 GCA_039932015.1 Gemmatimonadota bacterium
TCCAGCTCGCCGCCGCGGGGTCGCAGGCAGAGGCGGACGCCATCGTCCGCGGTCTCCAGACGAAGGGCATCGATGCCGACGTGACCGCCGACAAAGGCTACTACAAGGTTCGATCCGGTCAGTTCCGCACCGCGGCCGAGGCGCAGCACGAGCTGGTGCGGATCCGCACCCGGCTCGGCGGCACACCGTTCGTGGTCCGGCCATGACCGCGCGCGCGAGTGATCCGCGGAACAGCAGCACGCCGCTCATGCAGCAGTATCGCGAGATCAAGTCGCACCATCAGAACGCAATTCTATTTTTCCGGATGGGCGACTTCTACGAGATGTTCTTCGACGACGCCGAGCTCGGCGCGCGCGTGCTGAACATCACACTCACTGCGCGCGGTGACGGCGTTCCGCTGGCCGGTGTACCGGTAAAGGCTGCCGCCGAGTATCTCCGGCAGCTCGTCGCGGCCGGGCACCGAGTGGCGATCTGCGAGCAGGTGGAGGATCCGCGCCAGGCCAAGGGTATCGTGCGGCGCGAAGTGGTCGAGACGATGACGCCGGGCGCGCTGCTCGAGGAGAGCTGGCTGCCCGGCAGCAGAAACAACTATCTCCTGGCCATCTGCGATGCCGCGGGCGGCGAGCACGGCGTCGCCGCGATCGACTTGAGCACCGGCGAGTTCGTGCTCGAGATGCTGGACCCTGGCGCGCTGGATGAGGCGCTCACGCGGTTCGCTCCCGCGGAGGTCGTCACGCCGGCCGATGCGACGATAAACGTAGACGAGGGCATTCTGCGCACGGCGCGAGAGCGATGGGAGTTCGATGCCGAACTCGCACGTGAGGAAATCTGCCGGCGCTTCTCGCTCGCGTCGCTCGACGGGCTCGGAGTGGGCGAGGACGATCATGCCGCGGTCGGTGCGGCCGGCGCATTGCTCCGCTATCTCGGCGACCTGCAGCCCAGCGGGCTGCCGCATCTCGCCCGCCCGACCATCCGGCGCAGCGAGGGGCATCTCTGGCTGGACGAGATGACGCGGCGGAATCTCGAGCTGGTGGAGCCGCTCCGGAACGGCGCGCGCAACTGCACGCTGCTCGAGGTGCTCGATGGCACCGTCACGCCGATGGGCGCGCGCCTCCTGCGCCAGTGGCTGCTCTCGCCGCTTCGCGATCCGGAGCAGATCAACGCGCGGCTCGACGCGGTCGAGGTTGCCGTGACCGATTCGCGCGGACGGGCGCGGGTTCGCGAAGCACTCGATGGCGTCCGCGACCTCGAGCGGCTCGCCGGACGCGCCGCCGCCGGACGCGCCACTCCACGCGAGCTCGGCGCGCTGCGCGATTCATTTGCGCGCCTGCCGGATGTGCTCGAGGCGCTCACCGGACTCGCGGGACGCCAGCGCGCAACGGAACTCGCACGGGTCGAAGCCGAGTTCGATCTCCTGGCCGATCTCGCGACGGTGCTGGGAAACGCACTGGAAGAACGCCTTCCCGCAACGCTAGCCGATGGCAGCGTAATCCGCGCCGGCTACGACACTGATCTCGACGAGCTCCGGGCCCTCCGCGACGGCGGCAAGCGGTACATCGCCGGCCTGCAGCAGCGCGAGCGCGACCGCACGGGCATCGGGTCGCTCAAGGTCGGGTTCAACAAGGTGTTCGGCTACTACCTCGAGATCACCAACGCGCATTCGAGCCGCGTGCCGCCTGATTATGAGCGCCGCCAGACCCTCGCGGGCGCCGAGCGGTTCGTCACGCCGGAGCTCAAGGACTACGAGGCCCGCGTGCTCGGCGCCGAAGACGCGATGACCGTGCGAGAGGCTGCGCTGTTCGGCGCGGTGCGCGGAACTGTGGGTCAGGCGGTCGAACGGATTCAGCGCACCGCGCGCGTGCTCGCCCGGCTCGACGTTTGGAGCACGCTCGCAGACCGCGCCGTGAGTGGCCGCTACGTCCGTCCGGTGGTGACCGACAATTTCGCGTTGCAACTCCGTGAGTGCCGTCACCCGGTGATCGAGCGCCTGATGCCGCGCGAGTCGTTCATTCCGAACGATGTGCGATTCGATGAGGCCGAGCGGGTGCTCCTGGTCACCGGTCCCAACATGGCGGGCAAGAGCACGATCCTGCGGCAGATCGGGCTCTGCGTCGTGCTGGCGCAGATCGGCGCGTACGTGCCGGCCACCGAAGCGCGCATCGGCGTCGCGGACCGCCTGTTCACGCGCGTCGGCGCGAGCGACGATCTCGCGCGCGGACAGTCCACGTTCATGGTCGAGATGAGCGAGACCAGCGCGATCCTGCACAACGCGACGGCGCGGAGTCTCGTGCTGCTCGACGAGATTGGCCGTGGCACGTCGACCTACGACGGCGTGGCGATCGCGTGGGCGGTCACCGAGCACCTGCACGACCGGATCGGCTGCAAGACGATGTTCGCGACGCACTATCACGAGCTCATGCAGCTGCCGGAGCAGCTGCAGCACGCGCGGAACTACAACGTGGCCGTGCGGGAGACCGATGACGCGGTGGTATTCCTGCACCGGCTCGAGGCGGGCGGCACTGATCGCTCGTACGGCGTGCATGTGGCCCAGCTCGCGGGGCTGCCGGGCGGCGTCGTGAAGCGCGCGCGCGAAGTGCTTCGAACGCTGGAAGGCGAGCATCGGGTAGCGCCCGGCCCCCCGCCCGCACCGCGCGACCCCGGCCAGCTTGCCCTGTTCGCGGCACCGCCTGCTCCGGATCCGGTCGTCGAGGACCTCCGCGCGCTCGACGTAAACACGCTGACGCCGCTGCAGGCTCTCATGCAGCTCGCCGATCTGCAACGCCGCCTCGCTCCTCGAACGGATGGGACCGCGTAGCGACTCAGACGCGCCGACTCAGACGCGCTGCCGCTTCCATGTTCCGCGCCGAAACAAAATCGCGCTCACGACGGCCAGCGTCGAAAATGCGAGCGCGATCGCGGTGAAGACGCCGGCGGGCCCGAGCGCGAAGCGGCTCGAGAGCAGCCACGCCAGCGGAATTTCCCAGAGCCAGAAGCAGCCGAGGTTCATCAGCGTCGGTGTCCAGGTATCGCCCGCCCCGTTAAACGATTGGGTCAGCACCATCCCGAATGCATAAAACGGAAAGCCGACGCTCACGATCCTGAGACAGGCGACCGCGTGCGGCGTGATGGCCGGATCGCTGGTGAAAATCCCCACGATCAGCCGGGCGGCGACGAAGAAGACGATTCCGATCGTCGTGAGAAAGACCATGTTGTAGCGCCCGGCCTGCCACACCGCCCGCTCTGCTCGATCCGGCTTCCCTGCCCCGAGTGCCTGGCCCACCATCGTCGCCGCCGCGTTCGCCATTCCGAACGACGGCAACAGCGCAAACAGTATGACGCGCATGCCGATCGTGTACCCGGCCACGGCAAAGCTGCCGAAGCTGGCAATCACGCGTACGAGGCCGATCCAGCTGGCCGAGCCGATCAGGACCTGCACGATGCCACTCGCGGACAGGCGGAGCAGCCGCCACATCAGCGGGAAATCGAGGTGCACGTGCCGGCGCCGCACACGTATGCGTCCGTTGCGCTGCGTCAGCAGATAGAGCTGCAGCAGCACGCCGCTGCCTCGGCCGATCGTCGTCGCAACCGCGGCGCCCGTCACGCCAAGCCGCGGAAATGGACCGAGTCCGAAGATGAAGCACGGGCCGAGAACGATGTTGAGCGCGTTGGCGACGGCGAGCACCCGCATCGAGACGACGGCATCACCTGCGCCGCGAAATACCGCGTTGATCAGGAAGAGCAACACGATGACGCCGTTGCCGCCAAGGACGATGGCGGCGTAACGCGAACCGGCGGCGATGACGTCCGGTGCAGCACCCATCGCACCAAGCAGCCGGGGCGCGAGCGGCACGCCGACGCCTGCGATGATCGCCGCAGCGAGAACGCCGAGCACAATGCCCTGCACGGCGGTGCGCGCCGCGCCGTCGGCATCGCCCTCGCCGATGCGCCGCGCCACCGTCGCCGTAACGCCGATGCTCAGCCCCATCGCCATCGTGTACACGACCACGAGCAGGGATTCGGTCAACCCAACCGTCGCCACGGCCGCCGCGCCCAGCCGCGAGACGAAGAACACGTCCATCACGGCAAAGACTGACTCCATGGACATCTCGAGCACCATCGGCACGGCGAGCAGCACGATCGCGCGGCCGATGGGCCCGTCAGTATAGCTCTGGCGCGTGCCGCGGACGGCGTCGCGAAGGCTCGCCCACACTCCGCTCGCCGGCGGCGGTGCGGCTGCTTCTTCCCGCATGCGATGCTCTCGAGAAATTCGGGGCCGAACTATAACACCGCGCCCGCCGCGCGCAGCCTTCCGCCGGTTGGGCCTGGGGCGATTCGTGGGTAGCTTCCGAGGCGTGACCATGCTCTCCCGCCGCGCGGCTTGGCGCGCGGCTTCGATCGCCTGCGTGCTGGCGGCGTGCCGCCGCGATCCGCCGCCCACTACCGCCGACGTGGTGCGCGATGCCGCCCCGCTTGTCACATCGACCGGCCGGCCACCGGTGCCGCTCGACGCGAACACGCCGCTGGTCTATCCGTCGGCGCTGCTTGGCGCCGGCATCGAAGGCACCGTGCTCGTGCGACTTTTCGTCGACGCGGAGGGGACCGTGTTCCGCGACTCGATACGCATCGCGGAGTCGAGTGGCTATCCGGCGTTCGATTCTGCGGCGCTGGCTGCCGCACCGAAGCTGCATTTCGCACCGGCGCTCCGCGGCGACTCGCCGATCGCCGCACCGTTTCTTCAGCCCTTTCTGTTCCGGAAGCCGGCTCGTTCGGGAGTGACGCCATGACGCTGCTATCGACGCCACCGCATCAGCGCCGGTGTGAATCGATTCTCGAGACCGTCGGCTGGACGCCGCTGATCCGGCTCGCGCGGATCGGTGCGGGCATCCGGACACCACTGTACGGCAAGGCGGAGAACCTGAATCCAGGCGGCTCGGTCAAGGACCGAATCGGTCTCGCGATCATCGAAGACGCGGAGCGCCGGGGCGAGCTCAAGGCGGGCGGAACCGTGGTTGAGGGGACCAGTGGCAACACCGGCGTGGGACTCGCGATTGCCGCGGCACTGAAGGGGTATCGCTGCATCTTCACCATGCCGGACAAGATGTCGCAGGAGAAGGTCCGGCTGCTCAAGGCGTATGGCGCGGAGGTCGTGATCACGCCAACGGCGGTCCCGCCAGATCATCCCGACAACTACGTGATGAAGGCAAAGCAGATCGTGAAGGACACGCCGGGTGCGTTCCTCGCGAATCAGTTCTACAACCAGGTGAATCCGGAAGTGCATTACCAGACAACCGGGCCCGAGCTCTGGGAGCAGACCGATGGCCGCATCACGCATTTCGTCGCCGCGGCGGGTACCGGCGGAACAGTGAGCGGCGTCGGGAAGTATCTCAAGGAGAAGAACCCGTCGATCCGGATCATTGGCGGGGATCCGGTCGGCTCCCTCTATACCGGCTACGCGCACACGGGCACGATGGGAGACGGCCATCCGTACAAGGTCGAAGGCATCGGCGGTGACAAGATTCCCACCACTATCTGGTTCGATTACGTCGATGAGTGGCGCCAGCTCTCCGACCGGGCGTCCATGGCGATGGCGCGCCGCGTGTCCCGGGAAGAGGGCATTCTCGTCGGCGGCTCGGCCGGGCTCAACGTGCAGCTGGCGCTCGATGTCGCGCGCGAGCTCGACGATCCGGACGCGCTCGTGGTCACGGTCCTCTGCGACACCGGCGAGCGCTACCTGTCGAAGCTTTTCAACGACGAGTGGATGCAGGAGAATCAGCTGCTCGACCGCCCGCAGACGACGGTCGAGCAGCTGCTCGAGCATCGCCAGGGCAATGCGCCGGCCCTCGTGAGCGTCGCGCCAGCGGCCGCCATGCGACAGGCACTCAACCTGATGAGCACTTGGGGCGTGAGCCAGATTCCGGTGGTCGAAGACGGCCGGTGTGTGGGCGGGCTCAACGAGGCGACGCTGATGACGCGAGCGCTGGCGCAGCCCTCGCTATTGGACCGGCCGGTGCGCGAGGTGATGGACGCGGCGTTTCCAGTGGTGGACGCCACCTTCCCGACCGATCGTCTGGCCGGCATGCTGACGCGCGAGAGCCCCGCCGCCCTCGTCGAGAAGGCGGGTGTGCTCATCGGCATCGTCAGCCGGTATGACGTGCTGCAGCAGATGATTGGGAGCCGCTGATGCGCGTGACCGTGCTGACCGGCGGGACGTCCTCTGAGCGCGACGTGGCGATCGCATCCGCCGTACAGGTGATCGGCGCGCTCCGAAGCCGGGGCCACGACGTCGCCGTGGTGGACACGGCGCGCGGCTACATCCCCGAGGATGCGGAGCCGGCGATGCTCTCGGGCTCGGTGGGCGCTGAGCCGCCGTCGAGCGCCAATTTGCATTCCCTCGAACGTGGACTCCTGCTTTCGGGACTCAGCGGATTGCCGGTCGTGCGCGACGCGGACGTCCTCTTTCTGGCGCTGCACGGCGGGCGAGGTGAGGACGGGACGCTACAGACGCTCCTCGAAATGTTGGGCGTCCCCTACACCGGGAGCGGCCGCCTCGGCAGCGCAATGGCGATGGACAAGGACATCTCGAAACGGTTGTTCCGGCAGGCGGACGTTCCAACGGCGGACTGGGTAATGGCTCCAGCCCCGGCCGGGGAGGTCGAGGAGCGGTTCGGCTGGCCGGTGGTAGTGAAGCCGTCGAAGCAGGGATCCACGGTGGGTCTCAGCATCGTAAAGCATTCAGGTGAATACGATTCCGCCGTTCAAACGGCACTCCTGTACGATGACGAAGTCATGATCGAGCAGTTCGTGCCGGGACGCGAGCTCACGGTCGGCATTCTCGATGGAAAACCCCTGGCCGTGGGCGAAATCATTCCGCGGCACGAGATTTTCGATTATGAGTGCAAATACACCCCGGGCATGTCCCAGGAGATCTTCCCCGCCGACCTGCCGGCATCGCTCACAGAGGAGTGCCGGCGCCTCGGCGTGGCGGCACACGAGTCGCTCAAGCTGGGCGGGTATTCGCGAGTCGACTTTCGCTTGACACCAGCCGGTGAATTCTTCTGTTTAGAAGTGAACACATTGCCCGGCATGACCGCGACCAGCCTGCTGCCCCAGTCGGCGGCGGCGGCCGGGATCAATTTCCCCGAGCTGTGCGAGCGAATCTGCCGCGCGGCTCGTCAGGCCCGTATGAAGGACGTTTCCTAAGGTGAGCCTGCTTCCGTATCCTCGTCTGACCCCGTGGGTCATCCGCCTCGCCATGCTGAATGGCGTGGTGCTGCTGCTGCTCGAGACGCTCTTTACATCGCCTGCGCTCCACGCAGCGCTCGCGTTCGACCCGGCCGCAGCGTTCGCCCACCCCTGGTCGTTCGTCTCCTACATGTTCGTGCATGGCGGCTTCATGCATCTCGCCCTCAACCTGCTCGGGCTCGTCGTGTTTGGGTCTGCGGTCGAGAGCCGGATGGGTAGCCGCCAGTTCATTCTCTTCTATTTGTATTGCGGCATCTTCGCAGCCGGCATTTCGATGATTCTCGGCCGCATGATGGACGTCGGCCCGTTCGTCGGAGCTTCCGGCGCGATCCTCGGCCTGATGGTGGCGTTTGCCATGTTCTGGCCCGATGCGGAGATGCTGATCTTTCCGCTGCCGGTGCCGATTCGTGCAAAGACGCTGGTGACGGTCGTCATAGGAATCGAGCTGGTGCTCGCGCTTCGAGCGCACAGTGACGGCATTGCGCACCCAGCGCACCTGGGCGGCGCGCTGGCCGGCTGGATCTTTCTCCGGGTACAGCACCTGTCGCGCCGGGAGCCGGCCGAGCCGGCGCGCAGTGTGGAACGGGTCGTGATGGTGCAGTCGGGCGCCAGCGACGAACCCGAACGCCGCGCACCAGCGACGCCGGTGCGGAAGCGGCCGAGAATCGAAGTGGATGCGATGGCCGTCGAACTCGACCGTGTCCTGGACAAGATTAGCGCGCAGGGCCTGTCGAGCCTGACCGTGGCCGAACGGAGCTTTCTTGACGAGGCATCGAAACGCAAGCAGCGCGGCGTGCACTAGAGCCTTTATCGCTCAACGAGAGGCCGTTCCCATGCGCCACGCCTTGATTGCCGCCTTCGCCGTCACCGTGGTCGCAGGCTGCTCCGGCGGCACCACAGAGCCGCGCGGAACGCCAGTCCCGAACGTCAGTTTCGTCGTGACCAGCAGTTTCACACTGGTTGCGCCGTTTGAGCCCCTGGACACCGGCATCGTGCGTGCCGGCAGTACGCGCTGGTCGATCGGCAGCGGAGGTCTTGTGGTCGATCTCGGCTCGCTTGGCGCGAGCGACCCGCTGCCACCGGAAGCAGAAGGCTCGAAATGGGGCCACGTGTCCTTGAAGGTGATCGCGCCGGCGGCGACGCTCACATCGGCGGGAACGGTAAATGTCAGCGTCAAATTCGGGACGGCTGACGTCGCCGCGGGCACCGGCATCACTACGTTCGTACACACCGGAATCAGCAACTTTGCGCCGCCGGATTCGGGCCTGATGACGGCCCAGACCATCAACGGATTCGAGAACCGCTACCTCACCGGACACGTCGACATGTGGTCGAAGTTGATCGTGCCGGGCACCGAGACGAATCAGGTCATTCACGTCGTCGGCAACTTCATTGCGCTGACGGACTAGCGGAACCGACCCGCGTCAGCATCTTGCGCCGCGCACGTCGCCGCTCTTACTATGGCGCGTGCTGATCAATCTTCTCCCGGATTTCTTCGCCGTGCTCGATGCCGCCAACCCGGCGGCCGCCTACCAGCAGTACCGCGACGCCCACCGACCGATCCTCGACGCCTACTGGCGCAACTACGTCCTCGACCCCGACAGCCCGCAGGCGGACGCAGTCATTGCCGCGGCACTGCGCGCGGACCGCAGCGATCTCGTCACGCTGATGGCGTCGGTCGATCTGGCGCAACTGGTCGAGGACGCTGTCGCACGAGCGCACGACGCCCTGGAGCTCGACCGGCCGACCGACTGCTATCTCATGGTCGGAATGGGTGGTGCCAATGCCGGCGAGCTCGTCGTTGGCGGGCGCGGATTGGCGTTCATCTGCGTCGAGCACTTCACCGGCCGCGTCAATCCGGAAACCTACGGAATGGGACTGTCGCCCGACCTGATTCCGCTCTGGGTGGGACACGAGCTCGCGCACACGATCCGGTATACCTCGCCGGCGAGCGCGAGCGACATGCGCCGGCTCGTCGCGGACGCCGGCGGATACTACGACTACTGGCAGACCGGGAGCCGGGCCTCGCTTCGGGAGCTGCTCCTGAACGAAGGTCTCGCCGTGCACGCGTCGCAGGTCGTGGCACCGGGTTTCGACGCCGCCGATTACTTCGGATATCCGAGGCGGCAATATCAGCGGCTGCGAGAAGTGGAGTCGTTCCTCAGCCGCGTGGTCGAGCCGGACCTCGACCGTGCGGGACTGGGACTCCGGCTCCGCTTTCTGTCTGGCGGAATGAGCCCGGCGTCGCGGCTCGTCGGCGGCCGGGTGCTCCCCGAGCGCGCCGGCTATTACCTGGGGCATCGCATGGCTGAGGCGCTCGTTGCGGAGCGCGGCATCGCGGCAGCACTGCGGGCGCCGGCGCAGGATTTCCAGGTGGCGGACGAGGCGGCACGCGGGATTCAGACCGCTTGAGCGACGAGGAGCCGTCAGGCAGCGCCGGCCAGCCGGCTGCGCCGGTCACTTCGGTCACCTGGAAACCGTCCGGCCCGCTTGTGATCGAAGGACCGGTCATCATCCGCGACAACGAGGGCGAGGAGATAGTCCCGCCACCCTCGAAGCACCCCGGCCAGGTCAAGCTGTGCGGCTGCGGTCTCTCCGGCACCAAGCCATTCTGCGATGGAAGCCACAAGCGCTGACGCGCGCTACTTCTCGCCCGTCTCTGCGTCTTCGTGCTTCTTTTTTCGCTCCGTCACCACCTGCCCGAAATTCAGGATCGCCACCAGCAGCACGCCGCCGATGGTGTTGCCGATGACCGCGGCGGCGATGAACGACCACATCGGACCCCACCCCACTCCGCCCTCCCACACCCGGTAGAATGCCTCGGTCGCACCGACGATCGAATGCTTGAACTCGAACGCCGACATCGCTGCCGTGATCAGCCAGATCAGCACGAGCTGCGCGCCGGTCTGGCGCGTAGATGCCAGCACCCAGGTGAGCAGGGCGATGAGCCATCCGGCGAATACGGCTTGATAGACCGTCGTTCCGAACGTCGTGGACGTCGTCTTCTCGGAGATCTCGAGCATGAATGGCTTGAGGTATTCCGGGATGGACGGGGTGCGCGACATCACCCAGCTGAAGATGAACGTGCCTGCGAGATTGCCGGTCAGGAGCACGGCCCACACCCGCAGCATCTTCCCGAAGGTGCCGCGGTCCCTTCGATGCAGGAACGGCAGCACCGGTGTCAGCGTGTTCTCGGTGAACAACTCGCTGCGCGCCATGATCACGAAGATAAAGCCGAGCGGGTAGGCGGCTGAGGCGGCCGCGTGACCGTACGCTTCCGGCACGAGCGAGCTCGCGAATGCGGCGCCGAGGAGACTGAACCCGATCGCGAGGCCCGAGGCGAATGAGGACAGGAGCAGTGACAAGCTGGCGCGCTCGAGTTCGTCGGTCGCCTCGCTCAGCACGTTGTCGTGAATTTCGGGCGCGGACAGCCGCGTGCCCGATTTCGCCTCGTGCTCGGGCGAGCGCCTGCTGGATGGTGCAGCCGGTTCTGTCATTGGCCGAGGGCAGGGGACAACTTCGACACGGAATGTGCCTGCGATTACCGGCGGCTGCCGGCCTGCGTATGCTCCATCACAGCGCCCCGTCAGTGACCGTGGTATTTCATCGAACAATACCCCGGCCCGGTGCGTTCGGGGCGCACCACCTGGACGGAGGCTCCTGTGAAGGCGAATCATTCCTGCATGCGCCAGCTCAGCATGGCCGCCGCGAGCACGGTACTGCTCGCGAGCGGCGCCCCGCAGCGCGAACGGCCGGTCGCCGGGGATGCCCCGGCTCCGCGCGAGCTGCGCGTCTGCGCCGACCCCAACAATCTCCCGTTCACCAACCGCAAGGGCGAAGGATTCGAGAACCGTATTGCCGAGCTCATTGCGCAGGACATGCACGCACGGCTGCGTTATTTCTGGTGGGCGCAGCGGCGCGGCTTTTTCCGCAACACCCTCGGCGCATCGGCGTGTGATGTGGTGATGGGTGTGCCGAGTCGCGACTTCGACATGGCGCGCCCGACCCAGCCGTACTATCGGTCGACCTATGTGTTCGTGACCCGGCGCGATCGCAACCTGCGGATCACTTCGCTGAACGACGCCGCGCTCCGCCGCCTCCGCATCGGTGTGCATCTCATCGGCAACGACTACATGAACACGCCGCCGGCGCACGCGCTCTCGAATCGCGGCATCGTGTCGAACGTGCACGGCTATACCGTGTATGGCGATTACAGCCAGCCGAACCCGCCGGCGCGCATTCTCGAAGCGCTCGCGCGCGACGAGATAGACGTCGCGATCGTCTGGGGTCCGCTGGCCGGGTATTTCGCGAGCCGGGAGGGGACTCCACTGGTGATCGCCCCAGTTACGCCGCTGGTGGAGCCGCCTGGAATTCCGCTCGCATACAGCATCTCACTCGGCGTGCGGAAAGGTGCCGACACCCTCCGCGCGCAGCTCGACCGGGTGCTGGTGCATCGGCGCGCGGCGATCGACCGCATTCTCGACTCGTATCACGTTCCACGGCTCCCCCTCGAGCCGGCGCCGCCACCGTGACGGGAGGCGCGCCGCGCGCCGGTATCGCCAACCAAAGCGAGATATCTCCCTACGTGAAGTAGCCGGTTACTTTCCCACGCAGAACGACGCGAATACGCGTCCGAGCACCTCTTCGATGTCGACCGCGCCGAGCAGCTCGTCGAGCGCCGTGGTCGCAAGCCGCACATGATGTGCGGCAAGCACCGCATCGCCGCCGGGGACGAGGTGCGGTCTCGCCGCGCGCAACGCGTCACGCGCGGCCGCGAGCGCGGCGCGGTGTCGCTCGCGCGTGAGCACCGGCTCAAGATCCGCGAGCACGGCGCGATCGCCGAACAGGCGGAACGCAATCGCCGATCGAAGCGTGTCGAGGCCCGACCCGCTGAGCGCGGAGACCGGCACGGGCGCATCGAATCCGGCGGCCGCGGCCGGAGGTGCCGGCGCGGTCGCAGGCGCGAGCGCCGGCGCGGTCCAAAGATCGGATTTCGTTCGCACGACGAGCGCGGCGGCGCTCACGGCCAGTTCGCGCTCGTCCTCGCCCAGCGCGCGGCTGCCCTCGACACAGACGAGCACGAGATCCGCGGCGGTGAGCCACCGGCGGGTCACCGCGATACCGAGCTGGTCGATCGGGTCGGCCGAGTCCCAGAGACCGGCGGTGTCGATGAGGCGGACCGGCCAGCCGGCCACGTCCACCGGAACCTCGATGGCGTCTCGCGTGGTGCCGGGCACGGCGGTAACGAGCGCGCGCGCATTGCCCAGCAGCGCGTTGAACAGTGAGGACTTGCCGGCATTGGGGCGGCCGGCGAGCACGACCAGCGCACCTTCCCGCAAACGCTCGCCGGCCGATGACGTCGCGAGCAGACGATCGATCCGCTCGCCCACGTTGTCGAGCCGGCCGCGGATACGGTCACGCGGCACCGGGCCGTCGTCCTCTTCCGGAAAATCGATTTCGTATCCGAGCAGCGCGTTGACCTCGACCAGCGCTTCACGCAGCTCGCCCAGGCGCCGCGAGAGGCCGCCCTCGAGCTGCGCGAGCGCGGTGCGTGCCTGCGCCGGCGCGGTGGCATCGATCAGATCGCCGACCGCTTCCGCCTGTACCAGGTCGAGCTTGCCATTGAGCACCGCGCGCCGCGTGAACTCACCCGGCGCGGCCGGGCGCGCGCCGGCGGCCTGCAGCGCGGCGAGGAGACGCGCCGGCACGGCGAGCCCGCCGTGACAGGAGAGCTCGACCAGATCGTCGCCGGTGTAACTGTGCGGAGCGCGAAAGACGGTAACGAGGCCGCGATCGATCGGCGTGCCGTCGGCGGCGCGGAAGGTGGCGAGCGTGGCAGTGCGCGGAGCGGCGGTATGGACCGCATCGACGACGCGCCCCGCGATCTCGAGTGCGTCGTCGCCGCTCAGCCGAACGACCGCGATCGCCGAGCGCCCGGGCGGCGTGGCCAGTGCCACGATCGCATCGGACAGCATGGCGCTACGCTGGCCGCGCCGCCTTCGGCACCGGTTTCTTGGGTGGTGGGGGCATGCGGCGGATTCGCTCCTGCGCGAGCATCCACTGCTGCGGAATGCTCGCGATGTTGCTCACCGCGTAATACAGATTGAGGCCGGACGCGAAGTTGATGAAGAAGACCGTCATGATCGCGGGCATCAGATAGGTCGTCATTTGCATCTGCGGGTTCGGCTCCATGCCCTTCTGCCCCACCTTGCTGAGCACGAGCATGGACAGGCCCATCAGGAGCGGCAGGATATAGTAGGGATCCTTGCTCGCGAGGTCGGGCAGCCAGAGGAACGACGCGCCGCGCAGCTCGATGCTGTACTGGAAGACGAAGAACAGCGCGAGCAGAATCGGCATGGGAAGCAGCATTGGCCAGCAGCCGCCCATCGGATTGACCCCGTGCTCCTTGTACAGCCGGAACATCTCCTGCTGCGCAGCCTGGGGGTCGTCCTTGTGCCGTTCCTGCGCCGACTTGACGAGCGGTTGCACCGCCTGCATCCGCATGTTGGCGCGCATCGCCTTCTGGTTGAGCGGCCAGAGCAGCAGGCGCACCAGGATGCCGAACAGAATCAGGGCGGCCCCATACGCGAGATGCAGCCGCTCGTGCATGGCCACCAGCAGCCAGCGAACCGGCACGGAGAAGAAGCGGATGACGGTGCGGAACCCGGGATAGCCGTACGGATTGACGTCGTCGAATTCGTGACCGATCGCCGCCAGGCGCGGATGCTCCATCGGGCCGGCATATGCGCTGTAGCTGAGGATCCCGGCGCTGGTGACCGGCATGCTCGCGCGGACGCGTGCCGTGATCGGCCGCTTGGGCGAATTGACCGGCGCCACGGCGGTCACGCCGCTGATGCGGCCCGTCGTCGTCGTCGAATCGAACGCGAAGAGTGCCGTGACGAAGTATTTCGACTTGAGCGCGGCCCATTCGAACGGGCCGCTGACGACAGTCGGGATCCCGGCCTTGAGTCCGGAAAAGTCGTGGCGCCGCGCTTCATCGTCCTTCACCACGAACGCGAACGCTCGCGCGTTGCCCACCGAGTCCGCCTCGGCGTTCCGGAGGCCGTCGCCCAGATCGACGAGCACCAGACCGCCATTGGGGCCGAGACCGGTCACCCGGCCGGTCACACCGATGCGGTAGTCCGGCGTGAAGGTATAGGTGAGCTCGATGGCGAGACCGCCGTTCGTGGCGGTCAGGACGAGCGGCGTGGGACCGTCGACGGTGAGCGCCGTGGCAGACGGAGTGAAGATCCAGTCGCGGATTGGAATCGTGTCGCCGCCGGCGACCAGGGCGAGCCCGAGCATGTCGCTGCTGTCACGCAGCAGCTCGAGCGGCTGCCCCTGCTCGCCAATGGCGAGTGACTTGTAGCCGGTGAGGCGGGCCCCGACCAGTCGGGCGCCCCGGGCGCTCACGACGTAGCGGTAGAGATTCGACGTGACGATGACGGTGTCGACCCGGGCAGCAGCCGCCGCGGCTGTGGTGCTGTCAGCGCCTGCGGCAACCGGCGGTAGCGACCGGCCGGTCGAGTCGAGCGCGGGCGTGGGCAGCGGCGCGATCGCCCGGGAGGTATCCGACAATGCGGGTGCGGACGCGGCGCCAGCACTGCCCGCGGGACGGGCGTTCCGCTTGGCGAAAAACGCGGGCGCGATGGCGATGAGCATCATGAGGATGATCGCCCAAACCGTACGACGTTCCATGGTCTCTCAGATCACGACGTCAGGGGACTGGATCGACGCCGCCCGGATTGAACGGGTGGCACCGGACGAGCCGCCGGGCCGCGAGCCAGGTGCCGCGAACCGCGCCGTAACGGGTGATGGCCTCGAGCGCATAGCTGGAGCACGACGGGGTGAAGCGGCAGGACGGCGGCAGCGCGGGCGATATGAACCGGCGATAGACACGAATCGGCAGCGCGACGACGAGCCGAGGAATTTCTCTGGGCGACAGCATAGGGTCACTGAGTAACCACTGTCGAGTCACGCCACGTAATCAACTGCGATCGGAGCATGGCGAACGGTACCACATAGGCTTCCCGCCGAATCCGGATCACCAGATCCCAGGCCGGCTGCACCGGCCGGATCTCCCGGCGCCAGATCTCCCGCAGCCTGCGGCGCAAACGATTGCGGGCCACCGCGTTGGACTGGAACTTGGGTACGATCAGTCCCATGCGCGGATGGCCCGTTGTGTTGTCGGCCCAGATCATCTCGAGATGCTCGGTCCGGCGGCGCCGGCCACGGTTGAGGCAACGGCGGATATCGGACGCCCGCGCAAGCCGGTTGGCTCGCGTGAGGCGTTCCGCTGGCGTCAGGAACCCCCGTGCTTCGACGGAATCGAGACGACGAGTTGCTTGCGGCCCTTCTTGCGACGGCGCGACAGCACCGCACGCCCCCAGCGAGTGGCCATGCGGGCGCGGAATCCATGCTTGGCGATCCGGCGCTTGTTGCGCGGTCGATACGACGGCTTCATCGGTCAGGCTCCTCAAGTAAGCCCGGCAAAGTAGCGAGAGACACACCGGTTGGTCAAGTCAGCGGCGGAGCATTCCGACAGCGCCGCAGCACCGACATCGAGCGGCCTTCGAAACCGCAAGCGACAGCGACTCGCATCGCAACGAACGAACAAACGCGCGAAAATTTTTTGCCGTGATAATCGGCGCGCACTCGTTACGCAAGCATTCAAATTTCTCGCAATTTTGCGATTTGACTTTTCCACACCCCGCCCGTAACATCGTCTCCCTTGGATCACCCCCACCGAGTTTTCGAGTATCGATGCAGCTGTCCGCAAAAGACGCATGGAAGCGCATCCTGGATGAGGCGCATCGCGAACTTCCAGACCATACGATCCGCACCTGGCTCGAGCCGACCGAAGCGATCGCGCTCGATGAAGGGCGCCTGATCATCGGCGCGCCCGACCAGTTCGCCGTCGAGTGGAACGAGTCGAAGCACGCGGCCATCCTGTCCCGCCTGGCGCATCCGCTGCTGGGACGGGAGACGGCCGTCGTGTTCCGGGTGCAGGAAGATCGCCAGAAGCGCCCGCAGATGGATTTCTTTGTCGCGCCCGCCGCGGCCCCGGCCCCGCTCGTGGTCAATCCAAGCACGCAGCCGCTCAACGAGCGCTACACGTTCGACACGTTCGTCATCGGCAAATCGAACGAGCTGGCCGCCGCCGC
>JBDTQV010000015.1:0-16209 GCA_039932015.1 Gemmatimonadota bacterium
CCGATGTTCTATCCGGCCGTGACGGTGGGCGGGCGGCGCTGCGCCGATGGCGGCCTGCGGGGCGTGGTGCCGCTCGATGCCGCCGCAACCGACGCCGACCGCGTGGTGGCCGTGGACATCGGACCGGGATTCGACGAGCTCGCGGCTGGCCCGTCGCGCTATCCCGCACTGCTGCGCGCGCACAGTGACGCCACCGGAATTCTCATGGCGGCGAACACCGCGCTTCAGCTCGCGCTCTGGCGCACCGATCCGGCGCGTCCTCCGCTGCTGTACGTGCGTCCCCATGTAGAGCGGAACGCCACCTTCCGGCTCGACCGTCTGCAGGAGTACGCGGCCGAGGGATACCGCGCGGCGAGGGCGGCGATGGCGGGTGACGCGGCGCCGGTTCCGTGAGCGCGGGGTAGCGGCGCCGACCGGTGCGGGTGAAATTGCGGATGACCCGTTTCGTGGACGTCTCATGCTCGCATCCGAAGTGATGGTGAAGGACCCGCACGTGGCCGTCGCCGGCGCCATGGCCAGCGAGGTGGCGATCATGCTCCGCGACCGCAACGTGAGCGTCGTTCCGGTCGTGGATGACCATCGCACCCGCCATTTTCTGGGAACCCTCAGTGATCGCGACATCGTGACCCGTTGCGTTGCGTCTGCCAAACACCCGATGCACACGCGCGCCGATGAGCTGATGCGCCGGAACTCGCCCGTCGTGGGACCGATGCAGGAGCTGGACGGCTACCAGCTGCGTCTCGATGTCGAACCCAACGAGTCGCACCTGAGGGCCACGATTACCGTGGTCGACGAAGATTCGCGCGTCGTGGGCTTCATCAGTCATCCCGAGCAGCTGGCGGGCGTCACCATCGTCTCGGCGTAGGACGCGGCGCGACCCGCGATGCCGGATCTCAAGCTGTTCACCCGCGAAGAGGCCGACCGCACGCTGCCGCTGGTGCGTCGCATCGTCGCGGATCTGCTGGCCGAGTATCCGGCGTGGCGTGCAGCGGTAGGCCGGTACGAGCTGTTGACGGGCGGTGCCCGCGCCGAGTGGGGTGAGACCGGTGAGCTGGTGGCGGCGCGGGACGAAGTCGCACATCACGCTGAGCGGATCAGCGGGTTTCTGCGGGAGCTGGACGAAATCGGATGTGTCTTCAAGGGATTTGACGCGGGGCTGGTCGACTTCTACTCGCTGAGGGACGACCAGCCGATCTTCCTCTGCTGGCGCGTCGGCGAAGATCGGATTCGTTACTGGCACTCGATCGAGGCAGGCTTCGGCGGGCGGCAACCGATCGACGACGCGGTACTCTCGGGAGGTGGCGGATGACGCGGGTCTGGCTCTTTCTGCATCTCCTCGGATTCACCGTCTGGATCGGCGGGGCGATGGCCGTGATGGTCGCGGGCGTCGCCGCCAAGCGCGAAGGCCGCGAGGCGCTCGGCGCCGTGGTGCGCGCGCAGTCGACGATCTATCGCGTCCTCATCGGCCCTGGCGCCCTGCTGGCCGTGCTTGCCGGCATCCTGCTCACCTTCCGGAACTCGGGTACCGCGTATCCGGGGGCAGACCTCTGGCTCATTCTCATGCAGGCAACCGGGGTGATTGCCGGCCTCGTGACGCTCTTCATCAGCGTTCCCACCGCGGCGAAGCTTGGCCGGCTCGATCCGATGGGTAAGGAAGGTCCATACTTCGACGAGCTCCGGGCTCGCCAGAAACTGGTCAGCACGGTCGCCGGCCTGCTCGCGCTCGCGGCGATGCTTGGCGGCGTCATGGTGGCGCACGGAGGGATGGCGCGGTAGCACTATCGTTGCCGTAGCGGCGCGCCGCACTCAACGCTTGCGCCGCCGCCCCGTGGCGCATGCACTCTGCACCGGACACTCGCCGCACCGCGCGACGCGCGCGGTGCACACCAGCGCTCCCAATTCCATTATCGCCTGATTGAACGCCCACGCGGCGGGTCCGCTGCGTGGCACGATTGCGGCGGCCGTATCCCAGAGCCGGTGTTCGGCCGAGGTGGGCGCCGTGCGCGGGTGGAAGGCGCGGCGCAGCACGCGCGCGACATTGGTATCGACCGCAGGCGTCGACTGCTCGTACGCGAAGCTGGCCACCGCGCCAGCCGTGTAGCGTCCCACGCCGGGGAGGCGGCGCAGCTCCGAGACGTCGGACGGCATGACGCCTTCGCGCTCGGCGACTACCGCCTGCGCCAAGCGGTGCAGGTTCGCTGCCCTTCGGTAATAGCCGAGCCCCTGCCAGCTCTCGCGCACGCGCGCGGGCTCGGCGGCGGCGAGCGAATGGATCGTCGGGTATTCGCCGAGGAAGCGATGGTAGTACGCTTCGACCCGCGATACCTGCGTCTGCTGGAGCATGAATTCCGAGACAAGCACGTGATAAGGATCACGCGTCTTGCGCCAGGGAAGGTCGCGTCCCGCAAGGCGGAACCACCGCAGCAGTTTCCGGCGAAATCGCGTCGCGTGTAACGGAACGCGGGGGCTAGACTTACGGGCCATGACGGGGCAAGATACACCCCATGGCATCCACCACCGCAACCTCCGATCCGCGCGTTCTCATCGGGCGATTCCTGATCGAAGGGATGTCGCACGTCGGGCGGATCGCGATGATGATGGTCGAGATCGTCCGGGGGCTGAAGGAAGTGCGGATCTGGGTGCCGCGGGCCTTTACCGAGGCGTGGAACATCGGCGTCGGCAGTCTCTTCATCGTGCTTCTGGTTTCGTCATTCGCCGGCGCAGTGACGGCGCTGCAGGCGGGGTATCAGTTCACCGGCAGTCTTCCGTACTATGTGGTCGGTACGCTGGTCACGGAGTCGATCGTGCTCGAGCTTGGTCCGGTGCTCGTCGGACTGATCCTCGCCGGACGGATCGGCGCGCGGTACGCCGCTGAGCTCGGGACGATGCGCGTCACCGAGCAGATCGACGCGCTCGAGAGCCTGGGCCGCTCGCCGGCCTCGCACCTCATCATTCCGCGCGTGGTCGCCGGCCTCGTGATGATTCCGATCCTGGTGATCTTCGCCGACGTGGTCGGCGTGCTGGCCGGCTGGTTCTCGGCGAGCCGGGTGCTGCCGCTCACGAGCGAGGATTTCGCGTACGGTGCGCAGGCGTTCTGGCGCCCGTTCGATGCGTACTACTCGGTCATCAAGGCATTCTTCTTTGCCGGCGCGATCACGATCATACCATGCTACATGGGCTTCAACACGGGGCAGGGTGCCGAAGGCGTCGGCAAGTCGACGACCGGTGCGGTGGTGAGCACGTCGGTGCTGATTCTGCTGCTCGACGTAGTGCTCGCCCGGATCCTGCTCCACCAGTGACGAATTCATGATCGAGCTCAAGGGCGTCAAGAAGCGGTTCGGCGATCAGGTCATTCTCGACGGCGTCGACTTCGTCGTACAGGACGGTGAGACGGTCGCGCTGCTCGGCCCGTCGGGCACCGGCAAGAGCGTCCTGCTCAAGCACATCATCGGGCTGATCAAGCCGGACAGGGGGCAGGTGCTGGTGGACGGCCTGCACGTGGCACGGCTCAAGCGGAAGGCACTCGCCGAGCTGCGCTACAAGATCGGCTATGTGTTCCAGAACGGCGCGCTTTTCGATTCGGACAACGTATTCGACAACGTCCGCCTGGGTATCTCGGACGTCGAGAAATACACCGATGACGACTACGCGCGGGAGCATGTCGCCAAGGTCATCAAGCTCGTCAACCTGCCGGCCGATGTGATCGAGAAATTTCCCTCGCAGCTCTCCGGCGGCATGCGGAAGCGCGTCGGTATTGCGCGCGCGATCGTGGGCGAGCCGAAGTATCTGCTGTACGACGAGCCGACGTCGGGACTCGATCCTGTGAACTCGGACATCATCGATGGCCTGGTCGAACGGCTCGCCGACGAGCTCGGCGTGACCAGCATCATGGTGACGCACGACGTGCGCGGCGCCTTTCGCGTCGCGGACCGTCTCGCGCTCCTGAGCGGCGGCAAGATCATCATGCAAGGCACCCAGCAGGAGTTCCGCGACTCCGATATACCGGAAGTGAAGGAATTTCTGGAACGCGACTTCGATCCCTCCAACGCCGCGGCCTGAGCCGACTCTATGGATCTGCACTACAAGCGCGAAGCGACCGTCGGCACTCTCGTGGTGCTCGGATTCGTGTTGTTCATCGTCGCGGGGATGTGGCTCCGCGGGCACGATTTCTCGCCGGGCGACCGCACGCACGTCCAGTTCGCCGACATCGGCAATCTGAAGGAGGCGTCGCCGGTGAAGGTGGCGGGCGTGACCGTGGGGAAAGTGCAGAAGGTGACGCTACTGGCGCGCGACCGGGTCATGGTCGACTTCTCGGTGCCCCCGTCATTCGCGCCGCACAGCGATGCATCCGGCACGATCATCTCGCTGAATCTCACTGGCGACGTGGCGGTGGATTACGAGCCGGGCACGGCGCCGGCCATGCTGCCGCGGGACGGGGTGATTATCGGGCACATGGCGCCGGGATTCAGTGACATCGGCGCCAATCTGGGCGCGCGTGCCGACACGATTCTGTCCGCGGTGCAGCAACTGGTGGACACGCAGATGATCCGCTCGCTCAAAACGACGATGGTCGCGGCGCAGAAAACGCTCGAGGCGGCGCAACGCACGATGGCGTTGTACGGAGATCCGAATCGCGGACCGACGGCCGAGCTCACGCGCACCATGGTGCAGTACCGCCAACTCGGTGCCCGGCTCGACAGCACGCTCGCGAACCCGTCACTCAGGCGCGCGCTCGACCGCTCGGATTCGCTCGCCGCCAATCTCCAGGCGATGTCCAAGCAGTTTGCCAACACCGGTGCACACCTCGACTCGATTCTCTACATGGTGCAGCACGGGAACGGCACGCTCGGCAAGCTCGCCACCGATTCGACGCTCTACCAGAACATCGCCAGCCTCACGGCATCGCTCGACTCGATTCTGGTGCAGATCAAGAAGAACCCGGGCAAGATTCAGCTCACGGTACCGGTCAAGATCTTCTAGGCCTGGCATGCTGACCGTCACGTTCCTCGGCACCGGCGCCGCCTGTCCCAGTGTCGATCGCAACGTGAGCGGTCTGGCGGTGGCGCGCGAAGGCGAGACGATGCTGTTCGACTGCGGCGAGGGCACGCAGCGGCAGATGATGCGGTACGGTGTCGGCTTCGCCTTTCGCGAGATTTATTTTTCCCACTACCACGCCGACCATATGCTGGGCGTCACCGGCCTCATGCGGACCATGGGTCTGCAGGACCGGACCGCGCCGGTGACGCTCTTCGGTCCGCGCGGCGCCGAACGCGTGCTCGGTGCGGCGCTCTCGCTGGGCGTGGAGCGCAGCAAGTTTCCGGTGGAGATCGTCGAGGTGCAGCCGGGCGACGTGCTGGAGCGCGGCGAGTACGCGCTGCATGTGTTTCCCACCGAGCACCGGGTCGATACGATCGGCTGGGCCCTGGTGGAGCACGACCGACTCGGCCGCTTTGATCCGGCGCGAGCGGCGGAGCTCGGTGTACCGGAGGGGCCGCTCTGGGGCCGGATCCACAAGGGACAGAATGTCGAGTTGCCTGACGGCCGGACGGTGACACCGGCGGAGCTGGTGGGACCGGCGCGGCCTGGCCGGCGCCTCGTGTACTCGGGAGACACGCGGCCCGCGGCGGCACTGGTCGAGGTGGCACGCGGCGCGGATCTGCTGGTGCATGAGGCGACATTCGGCGACGACGAGCGGGTGCGCGCGAAGGAGACCGGGCATTCGACGGCATCGGAAGCGGCGCGCGTGGCGCGGGATGCGGGCGTGCGGCAACTCGTGCTCACGCACATCAGCCAGCGCTACACGCGGGACGCGCCGGAGCTTTTGGCGGAGGCGCGGGCGATTTTTCCGGAGGTGCGGATCGCGCGGGACGGGATGATCGTGGACGTGCCGTACGTTTGAGGGTGCGGCGATTGACCCGGTCCCGCAGCGTGGGTAATTTTAGCGGCTCGCGGGGCTGTAGCTCAGCTGGGAGAGCGCACCGTTCGCATCGGTGAGGTCAGGGGTTCGATCCCCCTCAGCTCCATGCAGGACAGGCAGGATCAGTGCCCCTTGGTGTAACTGGCAACACGTCTGATTCTGGATCAGAAGAGTCCAGGTTCGAGCCCTGGAGGGGCAACTCATAACGACGCAACGGCTTTGGCTGGTGCGTCGTTTCGTTTCTAGAACTCCGCGCACACGTCACGTCGATCGCGGCGGGCAGCAAAGAAGCATCGGAGAAGCGCGAGAGACTCCTCGCACATACGCTGATGCTAGTGATGGATCGTCTCGCTCAAGGGATCCAGCGCGACGACCTGCTGGACCGGTGCACGCGGTGCGATGCGGACGGATGGATACAAGTGGATAAAAGCCATCGCGTGAGCTGCCCGTGTGGTGGCCGAAAGGCGTATCTCACGGCAGCCGGGGAAGCGATAGACACCGTTGCGCGGGGGTCGTGGCCGTCGAAGGCGTCATGCGACAGCTCGTTCTAGCTGACGCACTATGAGACTTCGCACGGATGCCTGTCGCAATTCGGCCACCAACCGCCTCGTTTTGCACACGTCACGAGCGATGGCAATGCGGGCAGCACGCTGAGGCCCTGGCGTCGACGCGGCGGCCAAGCTACTTTCGCCGCATCCCCGACACTTTCGTCCGACGCCGACGTGGCCAAGTGCCGCCATAGGCGGCCGCGTTGCCATCACTGCCCAGGAGCATCGCTTGAGGCTGACCTTTGTCGCACTTGCATTGGGCGCGTTGAGCCTTCCTCACACGAGTCGTGCGCAGACGACCGACACAATTCGCGGTGGTGCGGCCTGCACAATGTGCCGAGTCGAATTCAAGCGGCTTGCCGTACTCGGCGCGCGTGGCGGTGAAGGGGAAATTACGTCGCGGCCGTGGTGGGTCGCGCGCGATGGCGGCGGCCACTATATCGTCAGCGGGGGCTTGGGCGAAACCCCGATCGTGTTTGACGCCCGCGGCCGCTTTGTTCGACGTCTCGGGACCCTCGGCGATGGGCCCGGCGAGTTCCGCGGGCCAGTGATGATTCGGTTAGGGGCCGGGGATTCACTCTACACGTTCGATTTCGGGCAGCGCCGCGTTTCAGTTCTTTCTCCGACCTTCCGCTACGTTCGTTCGTTTCCCGTGCCGCAGACACTCGGTGACTTCCTGCCGGCGCGCAACGGCGCGATTGTCGCGAACGCGCCAATGCGCGATGCGGCACATATCGGTCTGCCATTACATCTCATCGACTCGACCGGCGTCGCGTCCCACTCGTTCGGCGTGGCGCGGCCGCTTCTGCTTCCTACCAATAAAATGTCGCAAGAGTACCGACGACTCACGCCCGATGGGCAGGGGGGATTCTGGAGTGCGTTCTGGACCACCCGCTATCGGCTTGAACACTGGTCCTCCGACGGAACCCTTCTGCAGGCGATCGAGCGCGAGGTCCCGTGGTACCAGCCCTACACCGCAGTGCGTCCGATCACCCGCACGTCACCGCCGTCTCCTAATATCAACGCCATCTGGATCGACAGCGTTGGGCGCCTCTGGACAATGGTGAAGGTGCCGGCGAAGGACTGGCTCTCGGGAATGTCGAAGGTGGAGAGGACAAATGAGGGAGTGTCACATCTCTCAATCGTGAATTCCGAAGCGGTCTACGACATGATACTGGAAGTCATCGATACGCGCCGGCGCCGCGTGGTCGCGAGCCAACGCATACATGGCACGTTCGACTGGTCGCCGGCGCCCGGCTTGGTCGAGGGGTACCGTGAGACGGATGATGGGTCGCCGACCGCCGAGGTATGGCAGGTGACGTTGCGTTCGCGGTAATGCAATAAACAATTCCCTATGCGAGGAGGTTCCATGACGAGTGGCTTACGGCGCAGAATCGGCGCTCTCTCAACGTGCGTGGCGGCGATCGGGTTACTTTCGGTAATGGCGTTCCGCGCCCCAGTGAGCGGTTCGGCGAGCGCTGCTGGCGCCAATCACCCCGCGGTCGCCTCCCAGCATACACTCACGCTTGCGGAGCTCGCCGGGCCGACGAACTGCCTCAGCTGTTCGACATGTTGGTCAAGCTCCGCGGAGCACATTGCCCCGGCAAATCCAGACGGCGCGAACGCGAATGTGCCGCACTCCACATGCGTTGATGTTCCCGACTGCCCGCATCCCCTGTGTGGTGGAGCGGCCGTACGGGCAGAAACCGAAGTTGTCGGCGAACTTGCGGTTGCCGCGAGCGAAGGCGATTTGAAAGCCTTACGAACGCTCATTATTGATCACCGCAGTCGAGTTGCCTATAACGTTGATCGTGCGGCGCTGCAGATCAGCGGCTGCACCCGCGCCTTGATCGGCAACATCCCGCTGTCCGCGGAATCGGTCGCTGCTCTTCCCGATCTGCGGAATATCACGACGTACGCGATGCGATAGCGCGTCCGCGCCCACGTCCAACTTTGGGCGCGCGTGCGCTTACCGCCTCGCCGACGCAATCGCGAGGGCGAGGAGCAGCGCGGCTTTTGCGACGCGCCACGTGCCGTTTGGCGCGCGCGGTACCGGCAGCCCCGTCAGCTGATTACAAACAGAAGGATCCTGCGACAGCGAGTCGAGTCACGAAGTACTTCACACCGGCTGCAGACTGGTTCGCGCCAGATGACTCGGTGCGCGGCGCTTCCGCGTCTGTCCCGCCGCCACCATCTATACTCGCCGTGATGATCGATGCGGGCGGGCGCCTTTGGGTGTTCGGCCGTACTGCCAATCCGCACTGGGTGCGCGGTCTTGGGCCGACCGGCCGAATTGAGAACGGGCAGACGTCTTATCCCGTGGTCGATCCCGACAAAGCGTATGACGCGGTGATCGAGGTTCGGGATACGACCGACGGGCATCGCAGCGCCTGCCGAACACGGCATTCCTGGTGGGACTCGGCACCGACCGAGCAGCCCGGCTGCGAATTGATGCCAACGGCTCGGCATTCGTCGATGTACTGGACCCGATTGTGGTGCGTTGAGTGAATAGGCGAGCCTGCATCGCGTGGGTGACGCTGCTATCCGGCGCGTGCAGCGGCGGATCGCCTCCGCCTGGCCACTCCGACGACCCGGTCGCAACGGCGACCGGTGAGCAGGTGTCATGCAGCAGCTGCGCCCTTTCGTTCCGGCGGCTGTCGACGTTTCCGCAGGGAGATGACGACACGCTGTTCGGCTTTCGCGCCCAGCTCGTCGTGCTTGCGTCAGGCCAGGCGGTGGTAGCTCCGGTGATGCCCTCCGGCGGTATCGCCCGGTTCGATGCCGCCGGCCATCTCGACCGCGTCGTGGGTCGGAGCGGCGGGGGGCCGGGTGAACTCGGTGACGTGTTCAGCCTCGCGCCCAGCGCGGATTCGCTCCTGGTCGCGGCGCGTGATCGGATCTCGCTCTTCTCCGACGAGCTTCTTCCCATCCGCGAGGCGCCAGTTGCCACCGTCTACTGGGTGGTGCGCGCGCTCGGTGGTGGCGCGTTCGCCGCGTCTTCCGTCGCGCCGGACCGCAGTCCGACGCTGCACATCCTCAATCCCGATCTCACGCTGCGTCGGTCGTTCGGCGTACTGCCGCCGGACGCACCGCCTGAACGCCGGCCTCTGGCAGTCGACGCCCGTGCGCAGATCTGGGCAGCCGTGCCTGGCCAATATGCCCTGGAGCACTGGGATGCTTCCGGCACGCTCCTGAAAACCATCGGCCGGTCCGTGCGCTTCTTTCCGGCCTGGACTACGCGTGACGCATTCAGTCGAAACCGTTACACCCAGCCGCCGCTGCCGCGCGTCGTGGACCTGTACAGTGCCGGGAGCGAGCTCTGGGTACTGCTGGAAGTCGCTGATGCGGATTGGAAGGCGGAGGCGGCTCCCGCCGGTGAGCACAACCCGGTGCCTTCGCTTGCAGCGGTGGAGCGCCGGGTCGACCGACTGCTCGAGGTGCTGGACGCGATGTCAGGCGCGGCCCGCGTATCCGCGCGCCTGCCAATGTTCGCCATCAGCTTCGGCGCGGCTGGCCAGCTGGTATCGATGCGAGAAGACAGCGCGGGCATTCGCCGGTTCGACGAATGGGCGGTGACCGTCAAGCGGTAGACGACGCCATTATGACCTGAAGGATGATCACGTGGTGCGCCGCCCCACGATAATTGCCGGCGTGACGAACATCGCACCGAGCGTCCCGAAGATCGTCCCACCCGTCGTCGCGAGCGCGATCGCGCCGAACAGGCTGTCCACCTCGGTCCCGATCGCGAGGGGCAAGAGGCTCGCCAGCGTGGTGAGCGTCACCAGCACGATCATTCCCGCCCGCTCGCCCGCCGCCGCCGCCGCGTCCGCCGCGGTGAGGCGGAGCCCGCGTCCGGCGTGCTGCGATGCGCGCCGCCGGACCAGCGCCGCATCCACCAGCAGGATCGCCTGGTGCACCGCGAGCCCCACCACCAGGATCACGCCGACCGCCGCCTCCCGCGTGAACGCCGCCTTTGCGAGCCAGAACGCCGCTACCACCCCAGCCAGCGCGAACGGCAGGCTCGCGAATACCACCGCCGCGGCCCATGCCGAGTCGAACACCATCGCCACCGCGAGCACGACCAGCGTGACGCCGATCGCGAAGACGAGCCAGAGGCCCTTCGCGTCGTCATTGACGTCCCATTCGAACTGCTCGTCACCCACGCTGTAGCCGGCCGGCACCGCGATCGATTTCATGAACGCCTTGTGCGTCCGCTCCGCCAGCTTCTGCGGCCCGCGGAAATCGTAGCTCACGATGCGAACGTACTGCTGGTCCTCCCGGCTGATGCTGCTCAGGCCCTCGCGCTCGTCCACGCGCGAGACGTCGCCGACGCGGACGGGCGCGCCCAGCGCGTTGGGGACGAGCGCGGCGCGGAGCTGGTCGAGCGTCCGGTCGCGTGCGCCGCTCGACTTGAGCGTCACCTGCGTCTCCTCGCCGTCGATGTCGATCGACTGCCGGCCGACCTGGCCGCGCACCTCGCGGGCGATCGTTTGCGCGAAGTCGGCCGACGTGAGACCGTAGCGGGCCAGCGCTGCGCGGTCCGGCTCGAGGGTCACGGTGAACGAACGCTCCTGGCGGAAGAAGCTGCCCGCGTTCACGTCGACGCTCTTCACGCGCGGGATCCGCTCGAGCCGGCGCTTGAGATCGAGCGCGAGCTGCTCGACGCCGTCGAACGAATAGCCGAGGAGCTTGATGCGATAGGACACCGAACCCCCGCCGCCGCCCCCGCCCGAAAATCCGGGCCCCTTGCCGTACACGCCCACGCTCGCGCCACCGATCAGCAGTGCCCGCTGGGTGAGCTGCTCCTGCAGCTCGTACGGTAGGCTGCCGAGCCCGGCCGCGCGCTCGAACACCACCTGCATGTACGCGCTTTCGCCGCTCGAGTTGGTCGACACGCGCTCGACGCCGGGCTGACCGACCACGATCGACTCGAAGTCGCGCATGCCGCGGTCGAGCGCATCGGGATCCGACCCGCGGGGAAAGCCGAGGTTCACCGACAGCGTCGTCCGCTGGCCGAAGAAGCTGCCGAACCCCGCCGACTTCGGCACCTTCTTCACGAAGCCCCACGCGAGGACGCCGAGCACGACGATGGAAACCGTGAGCGTGGCCCAGCGCTGCCGGGTGAGCGCGCCGACGATTGCCTCGTACGCTCGTTGCAGCCGCGGCCACCCGTGCTCGTTCATCCCGTGGCCGGCGCCGAGTGCCGGCACCATGAGCAGCGACGAGACGACGGACCAGGCGAGCGCCAGCACGAATGCCGCCGCGAACGGAATGAATGCCGCGCGCGCGTTGCCCTGCAGGTAGAGGAACGGGAACAGCACCACCGCGGTCGTGAGGGTGGACCCTATCACGGCCGGCATGATCCGCCGCCCAGCCTCGGCGCGCCCCTCGACGGTGTCCGGCTGGCTCCGGAGGCGGAGCGTCACGATCAGCCCGTCCTGGACCAGGATGCCGATGCCCATGCCGAGCCCCGCGAGTGTCAGCAGGTTCGCGGGAATGTGGAGGAGGTAGAGGCCGAGCGCGGTGCCGGCGATGGCGACGGCGGCGCTCCCCATGACGAGGCTGACCGACTTCACGTTCCGGAGCGTCACCGCGAGCACCAGAATCACCGCGGCAAAGGCGATCAGCCCGCGGAGGATGAGGTCGTTGAGCTCGCGCTTGAGATCCTTCGTCTCATCGGACCGAAGCGAGACGCGGAGGCCGGCGGGGAGTGTCGTCGCCAGCTCGTCCATCGCCGCGCGCGCGGCGGCCGCGGTCTCGATCGCGTCGGCGTTCGGGAGCCGCGAGATGCTGAGCGACACGGCCGGCTGCCCATCGATCCGGTAAAACGTGCCGCGCGCGTCCTCGTCCTGGCGGATCGTGGCCAGCTCGCCCATATGGTAGATGCGCCCGCCTGCGCCGATGATCGGCAGGTTCGCGAGGTCCTGGATGGCGCCGGGCTGGTCGCGGAGCACGACTCGGCGCTCGGTGGCGCCGGCACGCTCGGCGCCGAGCGAAGCAATCAGCCGCGACTTGCTGAGCGCCTGCTGGAGCAGGACTGGCGAGATACCCAGCTGCCGGAGCCGCGTCGCATCGTACGCGACTGCCACTCCGAGCTCGGCGCCGCCGAAGCTCGCCACGCCCGCGACGCCCTGGACGGCGCTGATGCGTGGCACGATCCGCTCACGCGCGAGCTTGGCCAGCGCGCCGGCCGTGTAGGGTCCGGATACGGAGTAGCTGAGCAGCGGCGTCTCGTCGAGGTCTTCCGGAACGTAGTTGCTGACGCTCGGGCTGCCGGCACCGGCGGGGAACTCGGGGCGCAGGATCTCGATACGCTCGAGGATGGCGAGCCGCGAGAGCTGTACGTTGGCGTTGGGCTCGAGCTCGACGGTGATCGAAGAGCTGCCATCGCTCGACGTGCTCTTGGTTCGCCGCACGCCGCGGACCGACTGGATGGCCGCCTCGAGCGGTGACGTGATGTAGGTCTCGACCAGCTCGGCCGCGGCACCACTCCACGTGGCGCGTACCTGCAGCGTTGGCAGCTCGACGGTGGTGCGCGCGGCGAGGGGCAGGCGCGCGAAGGCGACCGCGCCCGAAAGCACGAGCGAGATGCACATCGCAAGCACGGCGGCCGGGTTGCGCGCCGCCCAGCCGATCACGCTGCCCAGCCGATCATGCGGGTGCCACGGTGATCGGCGCGCGCTCGGCTGCGTGCGCCCGGCGCCGCTCGGCACGGCGCTCGAGGACCGCATACGCGGTCGGGAGGAGGAAGAACGTCACCAGCGTCGCCGTAATCGAGCCGCCGATCACGCCGGCGGCCAGCGGCCGATAGAGCTGGCCGCCGCTCCCCGCGCCGACGACCAGCGGCAGCACCCCGACGACGGTCGTCAGGGACGTCATCGTGATCGCGCGAAGCCGCTGCCGCCCGCCGAGCTTGATCGCCTCCTCGAGCGGGTGGCCGAGGTCGCGGAAGCGGCGGATCGCATCGAGCTTCACCACGGCGTCGTTGTCGGCGATGCCGATCATCACCACCATTCCGATGAGTGATACGGCATTCAGGCTCTGCCCCGTGAGCCAGAGCACGAAGATGCCGCCAGCTCCCGCGAGCGGCACCGTCAGCATGATGAGCGCCGGCAGCACGAACGAGCTGAACTCGCCGGCCAGAACCAGGAAGACGAGTGCCACCGACAGCACCGCGACGATCCCGAGCTCGGACGTCGTCCGCCGCTGCTCGGCATCCGCACCGGTCACGTCCCACCGGAGGCCGGGCGGCGTCGGGATTGCCGCGAGCACGCGGTGCACGTCGCTGGACGCGCGCGCCGTGCCGCCGCGCTCGACCACGCCCTCGACGACCGAGACGGGGCGCTGCCCCACGCGGACGACTTCGATCGGTGCACGCGTATCCTTTACGGAAACTAGCTGACCGAGCGGCACGCCTCGCACGGTGGTGGCGAGCGCCACCGCGAGATCCTCGTTGGCGTTGCCCGCGAAGCGGACGGTGATCGGCGTCCGCCGGTCGGTCTCCCGCAGCTCGCTCGCCGTGACGCCGCCGAGTCCGCCGGCGAGCGCGTTCGAGACCTCGTCGATCGAGATGCCGTGCTCGGCGATCCGCTCGCGCTGCAGCGCCACTTCGACCTGCGGCTGCGTGCCGCTGTACGCGTCGCGCACGTCGGCGAGTGACGGAAGCTTTGCCACCGCTTTCCGTGCTGCCTCCGCCCACTGCTCCGCCTCCTGCGTCTTGCCGGCGGACACTTCCACGCGGACGAGCCGGCCTTCCCGCCCGATCAGGCTGCCGAACTCCGACTGGCCGGCCAGATCGAGCGCGAGCGCGCCTGCGGCAAGGTCCGGCACTGAGGCGCGGAGCGCGTTGGCGAACTCGCTCGCGTCCCGCCCATCCGGAACCCGGATGATCAGCTGTGCCGTGCTCGACGAGCCCGGATCCGCGCCGGAGAGCATCTCCTCGTCGGTGGCCGCGCCGATGCGGGCGTACACGTTGGCGGCGCCCAGCTTCCGCGCCGACTCCTCGACCCGCGCGGCCTGCCGGATGCTTTCCTCGATAGCCGTGCCCTCCGGCAGCTTGAGCGCGGCCACGACCACACCCTCGTCCACCTGCGGCAGGATCTCGCGAGGCAGGCGCATCGCAACCAGCACGGTGAGGATCAGCGTTGCAATTGCGGTGGCGAAGACCGTCCGCGGCCGGGCGAGGCACCATTCCATCCCGCGCTCGTACGCCTCGGCCACGCGATGGCCGTACGGCTCCAGCCGGCCGATCATCCTGGTCCACCAGCCGCTCCGGACCACGTGCGTGCTGGAGGTTCCCGCTGCCGCTTCCGCATACCCGCGCCGCCCGACCGCCATTACGGGCATCAGCGTAAGCGCCAGGAGCAGCGAGGCGCCCAGTGACGCCACGACACTGAGCGAGAGATCGCGGAAGAGGGCGGCCGCGAGTCCCCGTACGAAGACGATCGGCCCGAACACGAGCAGCGTGGTCAGCGTGCCGGCGATTAGTGGGCCGCCCACCTCTTCGCAGGCACTTCGAGCGGCGTCGATCGCCGACATGCCGTTTTCCCGGTTCCGCGTCGTCGCCTCCGCAACGACGATGGCATTGTCGACCAGCATACCGACACCGAGCGCGAGCCCGCCGAGGGAAAGCACGTTGATGGTGACACCGAGCAGCTGCAACGCCACGAGCGAGACGAGCACCGAGAGCGGTACCACCAGCGCCACCGCCAGTGAGCTGCGCACGTCACCGAGCAGGAGCAGGATCACGATGAGCGAGAGCGCGCCGCCCGCGACGATTTCCTGCACCAGGTTTCCGAGCGCCGCGTTCACGAAGCCGGCCTGCGCCGCGACGACCGTCACCTTGAGTGTGGGAAACTCCCCTGCGAGCGACGCCACTGCCGCATCAATCCGCTTGGTCACCGCCACGGTATTGGACCCGGCATCCTTGTATACCACGAGTCCAACCGCCGGACGGCCGTCGAGGCGCGTCGCGGTCCGCGGGTCGGCTGCCGCGAGTCGCACCGTCGCGACGTCACGCAGGTGTACCCCCGCAGCAGCCGGCCCTATCGGCGTATCCGCGATCTGGTCGGGATTTCGGAACTCCGTGAGCGCGCGCACCGAGAACCGGAACTGCCCGCGCCGGATCGTACCGCCCGGGGCGCTCGCATTGGCGGACCGCACCGCGCGCGCGATGTCGTCGGACGAGAGGCCGAGCGCGCGCATGCGGTTCGGGTCGACGTCGATCCTAATTTCGTCCTCGGGCGCACCCACGACCGCGACGCTCGCGACGCCATCGAGCTGCTCGAGGCGCCGGCTGTGCACGTCCTGCGCGGTGCGCGCGATCGAGCGCAGGTCGCCCGGACCGGTGAGCGCCAGTACGGCGATCGGCCGCTCGCCGGGATCACTGGTCAGCAGTGTCGGCCGCTCGGCGGTGGTGGGCAGCTGGGATCGCGCGTTGTCGAGCTTCTCGCGCATGCCGAGCACCGTGGTGGACATGTCGGTCCCCCACCCGAAGCGAGCGGTGGTGGTCACCTCGGCGTTCCGGCTCACCGAGCGGAGCTCGACCAGGCCAGGGGTCGCGGCGATCGCCTGCTCGATCGGCTCGGCCACGAAGCGCGACACCTCGGACGCGGCAGCGCCGGGATAAGCGGTGCGAATGGTCAGGACGGGGAGGGCGACGTCGGGCAGCAGCGAGACCGGCAGGCGGCTCAGCGAGATCGTGCCGAGGAGACACACGGCGATCGTTGCGGCGATCGTGGTGAC